>DIQY01000029.1:25080-39628 GCA_002424295.1 Ruminococcaceae bacterium UBA5450
TATCCGTTCCTGATGGGACAGGGGATCTGGTTGGATTCTGAAAAGCTTGGGCCTGAGGATAGTGTTGCGGAAGTTTTAAAGCATGGAACACTTTCAGTAGGCTTTATTGGATTGGCAGAAGCGTTGGTCGCTCTTACCGGAAAACATCACGGAGAGAGTGCAGAGAGCCAAAAAATGGGACTAAAGATTATTTCCCATATGAGGCAGCGCATGGATGAGGAAAGCGAGAAAACGCATCTGAATTTTACACTTCTTGCAACGCCGGCAGAGGGACTTTCCGGAAGATTTGTGAAGATTGATAAGGTGAAATACGGAGTGATTCCGGGCGTTACCGATCGGGAATATTATACCAACAGCTTCCATGTGCCGGTTTATTATCCGATCAGTGCTTTTAAAAAGATTCAAACTGAGGCTCCCTATCATGCGATGACGAATGCAGGGCATATTTCTTATGTCGAACTGGATGGCGATACCTGCAAGAACCTGGATGCTTTTGAATCGGTAATTCGCTGCATGAAGGAATCAGGAGTCGGTTATGGCAGCGTCAACCACCCTGTAGACCGCGACCCGATTTGCGGATATAATGGGGTCATTGATAATGTTTGTCCGCGCTGCGGCCGCCGTGAAGGAGAGCCGGTCAGTGTCGAACGTCTTAAGGAACTGCGCAAGAAATATCCGGATATGCCGATTATTCCAGGCTGCGGCTGCGATGGACGTTAATAGATCAAATAATTGAATTTTTATATTTTTAAAGGAGGAAATTACGATGACTGGAACAACACAAACAGAAGCAGTCAAAGAAGTAGGAGAAGGCGTTGGATTTGAGCGGATTCGCAGGATTACGGGATATCTTGTGGGGACACTTGACCGTTGGAACGATGCAAAACTTGCAGAAGAGCGTGATCGGGTAAAGCATGGACTCAAATAAGCTGATTCGATTAGCCGGTGTAGAGCCGGAATCTATTGTAGATGGACGAGGATTTCGCTATGTGATTTTTGTGCAGGGCTGTCCTCACCACTGCCCTGGCTGCCATAATCCGCAGACTCATGCATTTGAAGGCGGTATTCTGGAATCCCCTGAAAGATTTCTCAGTGAGATGAAGGAAAATCCGCTGCTCCGGGGCGTTACTTTTTCCGGCGGAGAACCATTTTGTCAAGCAGAGGCACTTTCTTATTTGGCAAAAAGAATTAAAGCGGAGACAAATCTTGATTTGACCGTTTTTTCCGGCTGGACTTATGAAGAGCTGTTAGCCAAAAAAGATTACTGGACGGATCAGCTGCTTGCTCTTTCAGATTATCTGATTGATGGTCCTTTTATTAAGGAACAGATGGATCTTTCCCTGCAGTTTCGCGGCAGCAGTAATCAGCGGGTGATTGATTTAAATGCGACTAGAAAAGCAGGCTGTGTAGTACTTGACAATTTAGATGAATAGAAAACGGTTTTGCAAAAAACTTTTTCTTATGAAAAGCGGTACAGTGAAAGCTGTACCGCTTTTTTGTGTGGCAAAAAAGGGCTGTATGAAAGAGACTTTTTTATTGGTGGATGTTGTTGGGACACGCATAGAGAAGGAAAGAATTCGCATAAGAATAAGAGGAACTTTTTGAAAGGGGGAAAAGTGAATGGCATTTTCCGATCGGGAAATTTTGGCACGAGTCATTGAGTGCGAAGCCGGAGGCGAAGGAGAAACCGGGATGAAAGCGGTTGCTTGTATCGTGATGAACCGGGTACAAATTACCTATGGGGAATATGCAAGCTTACATACGATTCGGGCGGTAGTTTATCAAAAAGGACAATTTGTCTGTGTGCGCGAAACCCTTTATGGAGCGCAGAATCTGCAGAATATTTATAATATGCGTCCAACTGGTGTCCATTATAATATTGCAGATTGGGCAATCGCGGGGAACCGATTGAATAGTCTTGGATTTGCGCTGTGGTATTTTAATCCATATAGCCCGGTCTGTAAAGCTAACTTCCCCTCAAATGTTGGAAGATTTGCAATCCGTATCGGTGATCATTGCTTTTATAATCCGACACCTGTTTATGCGACAACCTAAAGGAGGCATTCTCTATGGCTAATACGACAAATACAACAAATAATCAGTCTAGCCAAGTCGCCGGCAGCAGCCGGCAGAAGCAAGTAGAACAATATGATTGGCGTCAAGGGTCTAGTGAAAGCGTAAAGGAAATACTCCAGAATAACCGATTTTATCTTCCGCCACAGGAAAAGTTTGACTCGGAAGAAATGCGCGGTACCGTGCAAAAGACACTTTCTGAAAATATCGGGGAATATATCGTTGCTGAGTTCTTGATCGGAACCGATCTAATTATGCGTAAGCAGGGAGTGCTTGTTCATGTAGGTCGTACTTTTATCACCATTTTTGATGATCAGTCCGACTTCTTTATTACCTGCGATATTTTTTCTATCAAGTTTGTTTATTTCTATCAGCCCGGGAAACGGCCTCAGCATAATTTTAATCATCTACGGGATAATCAACAGCGTAGGTTAATTTAAATTTTATTTATATTAAAAAGACGGAATCTTTTATATTAGAAAGATTCCGACTTTTTTTATTAAAAAAATGCCGAATGAAAAGGATAGATGTGGAACACTTGTTTTTTATGGGAGGCTACTCTATAATAAATTTAGAATTTATTAAAGGGGATGCGAGTTTTTGCAGATTAGAGAGGAGTATAAAGAAAATCTGAAAAAAAAGGCTCATCAGGTCAAAGAATATTTGACTATCTTTTTTCGCTGGGTATTTTTAAGTGTAATTATTGGAGTTGTGATCGGTGGTTTAGTCGGGACCCTTTTTTACTATGCCCTTACATGGTGTACAAGTACGAGAAGTACACATGAATGGCTGTTGTATTTTTTGCCCCTGGGTGGCCTTTTGATTGTTTGGTTATATCGTTCCTGTGGGGTAGAAAAAAGCCGCGGCACAAATTTGGTTCTGCTGGCGATTCGGGCAAAAGAACCATTGCCTGCTAAAATGGCCCCCCTCATTTTTATTTCAACCTGTATTACACACTTATTTGGCGGTTCTGCCGGAAGAGAAGGCGCTGCTCTGCAAATCGGCGGCAGCTTAGGCTATCGGCTGGGACGTTTGATGAAATTGGACGAGGATGCGCTGCATGTGGTAACCATGTGCGGAATGGGCTCTGTTTTTGCAGCATTATTTGGCATGCCGGTCGTTGCAGCTGTTTTTGCGCTGGAAGTGACCAGCGTTGGCGTGATGTATTATTCGGCGTTGGTTCCGGTTTGTATTTCCTGTTTGCTGGCGTCTGGAATTGCAGAGAGCTTTGGTGCAATTCCGACCCATTTTGTACTGAACGCATCAGAACATGGGATCAGTTTGCTTCCAGCGCTGCAGATTGCGGTTCTTGCAGGACTCTGTGCTTTGGTTGCAATTCTATTTTGCAGAACGCTTCGTTTTTTCGGAAAGCTTTATCAGCACTTTTTTCCAAATCCGTATATCCGAGTGGCAGTCGGAGGAGTCCTTGTCATTTTGGTGACGCTTTTGACAGGCGTTCATGATTACGAGGGGGCCGGCGGCGATATTATTGAGCGTGCAATCGGCGGCGAGGCCAGACCGGAAGCGTTTTTATTAAAAATTATTCTGACAGGGCTCACCTTAGGCGCAGGATTTAAAGGCGGCGAAATTGTACCGAGCTTTTATATTGGTGCGACTTTTGGCTGTTGGATGGGCGGCCTTTTAGGAATTGACCCAGGAATTGGTGCAGCAGTCGGCTTAGTTTGCCTATTCTGCGGCGTAGTCAACTGCCCGATTACAGCTTTGTTTTTAAGCTGTTCTCTTTTTGGATATGACACCGCGCCGTATTTCTTCCTAGCCTGTGCAATTTCGTACATGCTGTCCGGTTATACAGGTCTTTATTCCGAACAGACTATTTTGTATGGAAAATTTCATGCAAAGTTTATCAATAAAAAAGCAGAATAAAAAAGACACTCTCCTAGTTGTTAATCAATAGGAGAGTGTCTTTTTTATTTTTTATTTGCAGGAAGTAAGCGCTTGGATTACAGGGGTAAAATCAGAACGGTCTAAGTTCCCAAAGACAGTGCCGTTTATTGCCACTGTTTCCTGTAGGTCGGAGACTTTATAAAAAGTATAAGTGGTTTTGCTGCCGTCATATCCGGTTAGCGTGAAAGTCCATTCCGGTGTTCCGGAAATAGGAGATCCTTCGTCGGTGATTTTTAGGTTTTGGAAACTGCTCCAAAAAGAAAGATAATTGTCACTGCTCGAAAGTGTGGTTCCATTTAAAGAATAAGTGTACTTATAAGTGGAATTATCTTCCGTAGAACTGTTTTCATCAATTTCACGGGCCGCGGAGAAGTTATAGACGGAGCCGTTTCCTTCCGCTTTTAAAGAAGCGGTGTCTTCTTGCTTTTGGGAAATCGGATTTAGCTGCCGATAGGTCAAAGCAGAAGCGTTAATCCAAGAAGCTCCACTAGAAGAAAGCTGATAAATAACCGGTCGGTCGTCCATCATCAAAGCATAACGGCTGTCGGCGAGATTCCCAATTTTGAAGGTGTGACTTTCGCCGTTGATCGTAAAGGAAACAACGGCGACGGGGGAATCTAGGCCATAGCTTTTTAGCTGATCTGCTGTGGGATTCATTACGGTAACGCTGACAGCAGAAGTGTCACCTAGTTGATTCCCAAGCGCGGCGATCTTATTGTGGTCGCCCGGCTGTCCATTCACGGTGTAATCATTTCCGGAGGAAGTAGGTGAAATTTCAATCGTGCTGTTTTTATTTTTAAGACTTAGCTTTTGGACGGAGACCGAACTTGATGCAGAAGTAAGATTTGTGAGCTGCTTTGAGAGGAAGATCGATTTATCCCCAAGGATGGCATCTTCAATTCCGGCAATATAAATAGTATCGCTGCCCTCAATCTGTACATATCGGCTGGATTCTGAAAGCGGTGGCTGACCGCCGATCAGAAGGGTGGCGCTTGATCCGTCCTCATAAGTCATTTTCATGGTTGCCTGCGGATTTTCCAGACCAAATCCGGAAGTGCCAGAAGAGCCGGAAGAGATATCAATCGCTTTAGACGCGGAGAGCGCACAGCCATTTTGTGCTGCCGCTTTTACAGCGGTAGAATCAAGATCATAACCGGCGAGCTCTTTGATCGTAAAGACCGGATCGGTGCTGCCGCCGGATGATGAGGACTGTGCTGCTTCGGTTGCGGATTCGTCACGGACTAACGTATAGCTGCCGTTTGAATTTTGCACTTCTATCTGTTTCAAATTAGAAAGACCTTGATTCAAAAGCGAAATCTCGGTTGTAGAAACAGAGGAAGAAGCAGAACTGCTTGAACGGTTTCCTGAAAAATTCAGAGCGGCAATTACAGCGATCAAAGCCACCGCCAAAATTCCCAGAATCACAAACTTGTTTTTGGGGGAGGATTTCACTTATAGACGCCTCCTCTTGCGGTAAACCACAATTCCGGCGACGGCAAAGCACATTGGGATCAGGAAGGTAAAGACACCGACTCCCAAGAAGTTAATTGCGCCGGTAGGAATCGAAATATCCATGGTGTTCGTTTGTACGGATTTTGTGGGGATCGTGCCGCTGTCATTGCTGCCAGTCATGTAGCGTGCAAGATCAGCGGTCCAGGTTGAATTGTTAAAGGTACTGGAGTTGACAATTCCGTCTACAAAGAAAGGCGAACTGCCCAGAGCGACTACATTTGCGTGATAATCATTTCCGTTAGAAGAAACGGTACTCTGCGCAAGGACGGCAATATCAAATGCCTGCTGGGTGTTTTTCTCCTCACCGGTTGCCTGTTTATCCATGCTCAACGCATAACAGGTGGATGAAGTTTTCATCAGCGAATAGGTTTTGATTCCGTTTTGCTCGGAGAAAAGCAAATTAAAAGGAACGCTCGCAGGAGCAATTAAAAGGTTGTAGGAATGGTTGCTGTTAAGCGTTACACTGCTTTGCGCCTGTGCCAAAAGATAGGTTGGGTCTTGGCTCAAATATTTTTGTGAGTTGCTTTCGGCAACGTAATTGCGCTGCGGTTCAATGCCCCATTCTTTTAAGAGAGAGGTCAGGTTCGGCATAGCGGATTGATTGGGATAGAATGTTACCGCAAGACCGCGGTCGGCAGCTTGGGAAGAATCTTTCAAATAAGACTGCAGTTTTTCGACTTCATCCGCCGTCAGATCGTTTGAAGGAGTCGCAAGAATAATTAATTGAGTATTGTCTGGGATTGCATCCGTCAAAAGGCTGAAAGATTTTGTTTCGAAATTGCTGCCAGAGAGAATTTTTCCCATTGCGGTAGTATCCAACTGTTCCTGGTGTCCTGTATCAATGGCAACAATGGGCAGAGTGTTCGCATTTACGTTGTTGATTGCACTGGCTAGTGTAGAATCCACCAGAGAATAAATGGCAGTAGAGCCGGTGTAATCAGAGCTGATATTGAATAAGTCGGTATAAGCAATATGGCGATATCGGCTCGAAGTTTTAATGATGATATCTCCGGCGGAAAGCTTTTCGCTGGAATATCCGGAAGCAAAACTGGGGTCGGTGTCGAGATCTTTATATGAGATCTTGATGTTAGGATTCATCTCAGCCATTTTGGCGCAGAGATTTGCAACTTGGCTGTATTTGATGCCGTAGTTTGAGAGAATCTGATCCCCTTTTACCTGAGATTCCGAAGCTAAAATATAAATATCGGTTTCCTGAGAAACATTTTTTACGACATCTTTTGTGGTATCGCTTAGAGAATTGAGCCCGCCTGTTGTCATATCCAAATTGAGGCTGGGATATTTTTGAACAAGCATGCTGGCAAGAACATTTACCAATACCAAAACGACAAGAAGCCCCGCGGTAAATACATTGGCGGCGGTGCCGTGGCGAAATTTCGGAGAGCGCAGCGTCTCTTTTAAAGGTTTGTGAAAGGCTTTCTTTTGTGCCTTGACCGCTTCTTTTTTCGCTTTCTTAGCTGCCTTTTGAGTAGCTTTTTCCTGAGGATCTTTTGTACTTTTCATCGAGTACACCTCCTTAGTTCCAGCGGCGGCCTTCGAGACGACGTGCCGTCAGGAAGAGAAAAGCCGCAGCGACCGACAGGAAAAAGACCAGTGAAGAAAGGTCAAAGACGCCGGAAGTAAATGTTTTATAACGGGTGTTAAAGGAAATCCAGTTGATAATCTGAGTAACGACTGAATTGCTGACGATCGAACCAATTTGATCGATCACCATTAAAAAGACTGCAACCCCCATCGAACTGATGGCGGCGACAATCTGATTTTCGGTCAGCGAAGAGAGAAACATACTAATAGCGATCATGGCGGCGCCATAGAAAAGGGTGCCGAGAATGTTGCCAAATACAATTGCCCAGTTAGGCGACGAAAAAATACCAATGACAAAGGCGGGAATCAGAGACCCCAAAAGAGAAACGGCAAACACCAATAATGCTGCCAAAAATTTTCCGAAAGCAATTGCATAGGTGCCGACCGGTGCGGTTAAAAGTGCCTGATCGGTTTTATTTTTTCGCTCTTCACTGAAACTCCTCATCGTAATGATCGGGATGACCAGCATGTTAAAAAGAAACATGGAGCTGTATACACTGGAGATATAAGTAGAAGTCTGCAAAAGCAGAACATTGTAATAGAAAAATCCATAGAGTGCCAACAAAACGCCGATACAGACATAGGCAATCGGAGAATGAAAATAGGAATTTAGTTCCCTTTTAAAAATGGCTTTCATTCTTTATCACTCCCTTCTTTAGAGTCGGCAGAAGTATCCGCAGCGGCGGAAGATACAGACGGAGGGTCGTTTTTGGGCAGTAAATGTCCGTCATCATATTCACCGCTTGTCAGGCGCAGAAAGACTTGTTCCAGACTCTGCTCATGAGAATGAAGCTCCAAAATAGGCCAATCCTGCTCTTTGCAGAGAGAAAAAATCTCCTTGCGGGCATCGCCTTTTTCTTCAATCGAGAAAAGGCAAGTGCCGTTTTCCCGACGTTCGGAGCAGACTGCTACCTTTACGGAAGGCAGCTTTCGTAAAGCAGAGAGCGCTTCGTCACGCGGCGCTTGCAAAATCAGCTGTAAATGGGGCTCTTCCATATTTTCACAGAGTGATTCCGGATTTCCGTCAGCGACGAGACGTCCGTGATTGATGACGAGAATCCGAGAGCAGGTCGCTTCAATTTCCGGGAGAATATGGGAAGAAAGCAATACGGTGTGTTCTTTTCCAAGCTCTTTAATGAAATTTCGAATCTCAATAATTTGTTTTGGGTCAAGTCCAACAGTGGGTTCGTCCAGAATTAAGAGCGGGGGGTCACCAAGCAGCGCCTGTGCAAGTCCTACCCGCTGACGATATCCTTTGGAAAGGTTGGCAATCAGCCGGGAAGAGACATCCCAAATACCCGATTCTTTGCAGATCTTTTCAATATGTTCTTCTTTTGGCATCCGAATCTTTTTGAGATCAAAGATAAAGCTGAGATATTCGCGCACGGTCATATCTATATAGAGCGGGGGCATTTCCGGCAGATATCCAATCAGCGATTTTGCCTGGTTGGGTTCGTCCAGAATATTATGACCACCGATAAGAACCGTTCCGTCTGTTGCAGAAAGGTATCCGGTCAAAATATTCATGGTGGTGGATTTTCCCGCACCATTTGGACCTAAAAAGCCGACGACACCACTGCCTTCCACTGAAAAGGTGATATCGTCGAGGGCCGTAAAAAGGCCGTATCGTTTGGAAAGGTGACTGACGTTAATCAATCTGGAATTCACTCCTTTTTGATGTGGGGAAGCTTTATAAAAGTTTCTGGCACAGATTAATTTCTATTATAAAAATACTATCTGAACATTATGTGAAGATTCCGTGATTCCTAAAGTTGGGTTTTGCTTGACGGAAACAGTGTCACCGTTTAAAATAGAGTGTATAAAAGTTCAAAAAACAGTAGGAGGGTTACAGTGTATGGCAATTATCAAACCATTTCGAGCACTTCGCTATACAGATAAGGCAGGAGAAATTGCGGAATTAACCTGTCCACCTTATGATATCATCAGTGAAGAGCAGCGAAAAGCCTATCTTGACGAAAATCCCAAAAATGTGATTCGTCTGGAACTGCCCAAAGGCGAAGATCCTTATGGAGAGGCCGGACGCACGCTTGATACCTGGCTCAAAGACGGCATCCTCCGCGAGGATACTCAGCCGGGGATTTATATTTATGAGGAAGAGTTTAAAGCTTACGGCGAAACAAAGAAAATTAAGGGCCTGATTTGTCGGGTTAAGCTGATTGAATTTGATAAAGGCGTCATTTTACCGCATGAGGAGACGCTCAGCAAGGCAAAAGAGGATCGCTTTCAGCTTATGAAAGCGACACACTGTAATTTCAGCCAGATTTATTCCCTTTATATGGACGAACAGCATAAGACAAAATCCAGAATCGATGCGCTTTCTAAGGATACGCCGCGGTATGAATTTTCTGATGGAAACGTGACGCATCGGATGTGGATTGTGAATGATCCGGTGGCGATCGAAGCAATCTGCGATGATTTTTCCATGAGAAAACTTTATATTGCAGATGGTCATCATCGCTATGAGACAGCGCTCAATTTCCGCAACTGGTGCCGGGAGCAGGGCGTAATTTCACCGGAACCGGATTATTGCATGATGATGCTGGTAGATATGGAGAATGAAGGGCTGGTTGTTTTCCCGACCCATCGTTTGATCCATGACCTTCCGAATTTTGATGAAAAAAAGCTTTTAAAGGACTGTGAGCAGGAATTTCGGGTGACCTCTTATGAGGGGACCGACAAAATTCAGGAAACGTTAAATGAGTGCTATCAAAAGGGCGAAAAAGCGTTTGCTTGCTACTGCGGCGGCGAAAGCTGGAATCTGCTTGTCTTAAAGGATCCTGCCGTGATGAAAACTTATCTGCCGGGAAAATCCAAGGCAAGTCAGGAACTTGATGTTGCAGTGCTCCATACGATGATCCTTGAAAAGTATCTTGGAATTGATAAAGAAAATATGGCAAAGCAGATTAATCTGTCTTATACCCGTGATCTGGATGAAGCGCTCGAAAGCGTGCGGCAGAAAAAGAGTCAGTGCGCGTTTTTGATGAATCCCACCCGTGTAACGGAGATTCGTGACGTAGCGGCTGCCGGAGAAAAAATGCCCCAAAAATCCACTTATTTTTATCCGAAACTGATTACCGGCCTGGCAATGAACAAAATGGATTTTTAATCATGAAAAAATAAAAACGCCTTAGAAAAGCGTGTGTCGATTTTGACACACGCTTTTTTGTTTTTTTAGTCTTTGTCAGATAATTTTGAAGTCTTTTCCCAATAGTCCGACATGGTAAATCCGGAAACTTCGGTGACCTCTCGCCCTAAAAATTCAGGCGGAATAAATGCGTTTGCATCCTCTTTTGAAGAAAATTCTACTTCTGCGTAGCAGAAAGAAGTTGGCTTTCCAGAATCGACTACGCTGTATTCCAGCTTTTTTCCTTTAGGCAGCGCGTAGACGGTGTGATCCTTTCTTACCATCTCGCGCGAAAGGAGTCCACAAAGCTCGGTGAACTGCTGTTCCGTAAGATCAGTTTCCACTTCGGTGCGGCACAAAGTGCCCTTGCCTTTAATGCAAAGCCGAAAGGTAGGAGCATTATTTGCAACTTGCTTTTTCCGGATTCGTACAGTCGGCTTTGTACAGAGATAGCCTTGGTAAACAACTGCTTGTTCCAAAATCGGAAGTCCCTGAGGCTTTTGTTCCATTAAAAATTTTCGCTCAATTTCCATTTTTCACCTCTTCCTTTCGATAAATTGATTATACGCGCCTTCTCAAAAAGGTACAAGATTGTTTTAAAACTTCTAATTTTGAACAATTTTTAAATAAAAATGGAAAACAATATTCAGACAAAAATTTATGGTATAATTAAACAATATTATTTAATTTTTTTAAAAGGAGGAGAAAAGATGAAAAGAGTGCTGTCGGTACTGTTGACTGCTATTTTGGCGGTGGGGATTTGTGTGCAATTTACTGGATGCGGCGATTCCTCCAGCAGCAAAGGAGAAATTAAATTTGCAGATGTTGGCTGGGACAGTGTCCGTTTTAATGATGCGGTCGCGGGTTTGATTGCGCAGTCCGGGTATGGGTATACATGGTCGGAAACTTCCGGTTCTACACCGATTATGCATGAAGCACTCACAAAAGGTGAGATTGATGTGAACATGGAAGAGTGGACCGATAATATTCAAAGCTATGCGACTGATTTAAAAGCCGGTCTCTTGCAGGAGATGGGAACAAATTTTGATGATAATATTCAGGGGTTCTATGTGCCGCGCTATGTGATCGAGGGAGATGCCTCACGCGGGATTGAACCTATGGCGCCGGATTTGAAAACGGTGCAGGACCTTAAAAAGTATGCGAGCCTTTTTAAAGACCCTGAAGACCCTTCTAAGGGCAGAATTTATGGGGCAATTCCCGGGTGGGAAGTAAATGAGATCATGAAGAAAAAGGTTTCGTTTAATGGCCTTGATTCTATGTATAATTATTTTCAGCCCGGTTCGGATTCGGCACTTTCGGCAGCGTTTACTTCTGCCTACCAGAAAGGAGAGCCCATTGTCGGCTATTATTGGAGTCCCACATGGCTTTTGGGAAAACTTGATATGGTGCTTTTGGGGGATGTTCCCTATACGGATGCTGCAAGCTATAAAGAGGGACGTACCGCCTGTCCGTCCGTTGATGTGACGATTGCTGCAAGCAATTCGTTTGCAAATAATCCAAACAATGCAGACTACTGTTCCTTTTTAAAACGTTACCGTACTTCAAGTGCACTGATTAACGAGGCGCTGGCTCATATGCAGGACAACCCTGGTGTCAGTTATACGGATACTGCTAAATGGTTTTTAACGGAGCATCAGGATTTGATCGACCAATGGGTACAGGATCCCGACAAAGCGGAAGCGGTGAAGGCTTCGTTGGGGCTGACAGAAAAAAAGAAAAATTATTTTTTGGAATTCCCATTTCAGCTTCCGATCGACGTCAACTCTTTTGACACTTCGGTCAAATCGTTTGCGTCATCGAGTTCTGCTTTCTTTAATGCACAGAAAAATGGAATTAACGGCTTGATCTCTGCCATCTCTGGAATCCTTTCCATTATTCCGTGGTGGTTGATGCTGGCTTTAGTCTTTGTCGCCGGCTGGAAAATGAATCATAAAATTCGTACCGGTGTTTTATATGCGGTCTTGCTCTCTGTGATTGGCATGATCGGATTGTGGGATATGATGTATGAGACGCTTTCCATTGTAATTGCTTCTGTACTCATTTCACTTTTGCTGGGGCTGCCGATCGGAGTTTTAATTTCGGGCAGCGACCGCGCCAATCGAATTGTTCGGCCAATTCTGGATACGATGCAGACCATGCCGGTCTTCGTTTATTTGATTCCGGCGGTTCTGTTCTTTGGATTGGGAAAAGCGCCGGCAGTTATCGCAACCTTGGTTTATGCGATTGTGCCGGTCATTAGACTGACTAGCCACGGAATCCGGCAGGTCGATCCCGAAGTGGTGGAGGCAGCAAAGTCGTTTGGCTCTACCCGTATGCAGATTTTGTGGAAGGTGCAGATCCCGCAGGCAATGCCAACTATTTTAACCGGTGTCAATCAAACGCTTATGATGGCGATGTCTATGGTGGTTACTTGTTCTATGATTGGAGCTTCCGGACTCGGAATGGAAGTTTTGATCAGTGTCAACCGGATTGAGATTGGACGTGGCTTATTAGCGGGCAGTGCAGTTGTTATCGTTGCAATTTTAATGGATCGTATGACGCAGGGAATGCTCAAGAAAGGGGAGAAAAAAACAGATGGCAGACAATAATTTAGAGCTTTTGGAAACTCGTACGGAAGAATCTCCAAACCAAGAAAGCATGATTCGGGTTAGCCATCTGACAAAACTCTATGGAGCGAATAAGCAGGAAGCTGCCAAAATGGCGGAAGCCGGTGCCGGAAAAGATGAAATCTTTGCAAAAACGGGTGTGACGCTGGCTTTGTGGGACGTTAGCTTTTCGGTCAAAAAGAACAGCATTTTTGTCATTATCGGCCTCTCCGGGTCCGGAAAATCCACACTGGTCAGAACGCTCAATATGCTTCATAAGCCTACTTCCGGCGAAGTAATTTTTGAGGACAGTAAAATTGATCAGTTTGGGAAAAATGATTTACTTCGGTATCGTCGGGATAAAATTTCAATGGTATTTCAAAATTTTGGGCTGATGTCACACCGGGATGTGATGGGAAACGTTGCCTATGGATTGGAAGTGAAAGGGGTTCCTCGGATAGAGAGAGAACGCAAGGCTGCCGAAATGATTGAGATGGTCGGATTAAAGGGGCTGGAGCATTCCTCTATCAATGACCTTTCCGGCGGCATGAAACAGCGGGTTGGAATTGCCCGTGCGCTAGCGAATGATCCGGAAGTCCTTTTAATGGACGAACCGTTTTCCGCTTTGGATCCATTGGTTCGAAAAGATATGCAGTTTGAGCTTTTGTCAATTCAGCGCAAACTCAAAAAGACGGTCATTTTTATCACGCACGATATCAATGAAGCATTTAAGCTTGGAGATCAGATCGCAATTATGCGCGATGGCCGGTTGATTCAGATTGGAACACCGGAGGAAATGAGCGCTCATCCGGCAGATGACTATGTGCGCCAATTTATTGGCAGTGCCGATAAGACAAAAGTCCTTACGGTGAAGCATATCATGATGACTCCCTCCTGCGTTGTGCGGCTGAAAGACAGCCCGCAGTTTGCAATTCAGGAAATGAAAAGGAACGGAACTTCTACTGCATATGTGGTTGATCATGAAATTAAATTGCAGGGGATCGTTAATATCGAGGGTGCGGTCAGAAGCAGCCGAGAGCGTCTTTCTCTTGCAGAGGTACAGCTTCATGATGTAGAGACGACAACGCCGGATACTTTGATCAGTGATATTATGCCGGTAGCTGCTAAAGCAAAATATCCGCTTGCGGTTTTAGGAGAGGACGGCAGACTTTTGGGAATTGTAACAAAAGCTTCTGTACTTTCTTCGATGCTGTAAAAGGATAATAAACAAATCCCCCAATCGTAGAAAAATAAAACTACGGTTGGGGGATTTGTAATGTTAAAAAAGAAATATGCGAAAATTTAGCGAACTCTTTATTTTTGCGAAAAATGCTCCCGCAGACGCGCAAAGGTTTCTTCACTGATATCATGTTCAATTCGGCAGGCATCGGCTGCGGCAACATCTGGAGTTACGTCAATAGAAATCAAAAAGTTTGTTAAAAAGCGATGCCGCGCATAAATATTATCTGCAATTTTTTTACCGGAACTGGTCAGGGTAATCTGCCC
This sequence comes from Ruminococcaceae bacterium UBA5450, assembly GCA_002424295.1. Classification (GTDB taxonomy): domain Bacteria; phylum Bacillota; class Clostridia; order Oscillospirales; family Acutalibacteraceae; genus Caproicibacterium. Next base: position 39,430 of record DIQY01000029.1, read on the forward strand.
GTCTTCTGCCATTGTCAAATGTCCCGCTTTCCGAAGAACTGAAACTGCTCTGCAGACACTTGGTTTTGAAAAATTCATCTCTCGTGCAATATCGACAGAGTGAACTTTTCCGGTACGTTCCTGAAGAATCAGAATGGTTTCCAGATAGTTTTCTCCGGATTCCTGAATTTTCATCTGTACTCCCACCTTTTTAGAAAAA
>DIQY01000138.1:0-128 GCA_002424295.1 Ruminococcaceae bacterium UBA5450
ATTTTTGCCATTTTTAAGCCTCCCCCTTAAAGAATCGCGCCTTCATGGACATGTTAGCCGGTACTTTCATGGTGAGAAGTACGGTTCCATCCATAATCGGTGCCGTTCTTGTCTCCAAAACTTCGGCA
>DIQY01000138.1:464-13925 GCA_002424295.1 Ruminococcaceae bacterium UBA5450
CAGGAAGCAACACACATTCCGCAGCCGGTACATTTTTTCTGAGAATCAACAGCCGGCAGGCGAGTAATCTGACTTCCTACCAGAATACAGCCAAACTTACAGGCATCTTGGCAAGGATTGCAGGGAATATTTTGCGTACATTCGATAACCGGGTGAATTCCTTTTGCATGGGTAACGCCGGGAAATTTTTTGATTTCTTTATCTGAAACAAATCCCTTTTTCAGAAGGCTCTGAGAAAGCGGAATTCCCTCATCTGTTTCTTTCAAATCTGTTCTTCCGCGATTTTGAGGAGAGAACATTCCCTGATGCAGCTGATCCATAGAGGAACGCAGCTTTTGAACTTTCTCTTCAAATACGCCATCTTCCAAATAGCCCAGACGATGCGCAGCAGCCGCTCCGGCAATTCTTCCTCCGATCATTGCAGAGGAAGCCTCTTCAATTCCGGCAACATCTCCTGCCGCAAATAATCCGGGCACAGAAGTCTGATTATAAGAATCCACTACCGGAACCGGTCCGCCTTTATCAATCATTTCACAGCCCGCCATCCGTGTTAGCTGGCTCATCGGCGACAGCCCTACTGCCATACAGATGGTATCAACGTCAAAATGCTTTTCGGTCCCTTTGATGGGCTGAAACTTTTCGTCCACTTCTGCAATCTTTACGCCGGTTACACAATCTTCGCCCTCTGCTTCCACAACCGTATGGGAAAGATAAAACGGAACTCCCATTCGTGTCAGCTTTGAAGCATGAACCCCATACCCGCCAACACGCGGTGCCGCAGCTTTGATTCCCGCCTGCATCAGCTGAAAAGAAACAACCAATCCGACGTTTCCGCTTCCAACCATCAACACTTTTGTGCCGGGCTGGACTCCATGCAGATTCATCATTGTTTGCACTGCACCCGCTCCGATCACGCCCGGCAGAGTCCATCCTCTAAACGGAACCATGTTCTCCCTTGCGCCGGTTGCTACGATAATATTATCGCCCTTATAGTGATGAACTTCTCCATCCTTCATAACGGTAATTTCCATGCAGTCAAAAATCCCCATTACAATCGCATTGAGGCAAACTTCTACACCCAGTTTTTACGCTTCTTCCAACAGTTCCTGTCCGATTCGAAATCCACGGATTTTGGCTTTATGTTCCTTAGAACCGAAAAATTTATGAATCTGTTTAAAAAGCTGTCCGCCGGGACGAGTATTTTCATCGAACACAATGACTTTCATTCCCACTTTAGCACCTTCGATTGCAGCAGAAAGCCCGGCCGGTCCAGCTCCAATTACAATCAGTTCGTATCTTTTCATTTTCATATTCGCTTACTCCTTTGCCTTGATGCCATATTGTGTCTGTACCTTCATACCGGCCTTGAGCGGTATTACACAAGTACGGATATTGGGTTTTCCATCCACAATCATGACGCAGTCCGTACAGCGCCCAATTGCACAAAACACGCCGCGCGGTTTTCCAAAGCGGGAAGTGTAACGGTGAGTCATCACCCCTGCCGCACGCAAAGCTGCAGCAATCGGTTCTCCTTCGTATCCCTGCATTTCTTTTCCATCCAATGTGAAGGTGACCAATTCACCCTTTTGAAATTCTCCCAAAATCGGATGTTTTTGAATTCTCACGATATTCGCCCCTTATATTCAAAGTTTCTCTGCTGAAGTTCCTTTTACAACGATAACAGGAGATTTTGTTCCTTCTAGAATCCCCTCATAATTGACTGCAAAGTCTTTTTCTCCCGGACGCAATTCGGCTCCTGTTCCTTTTTTCCATTTATAAATACCTGCGCTGACAGCCACGATCACCAAAGGCACAATTAGCCAGATTACCATTGCGGGAATCAGCTGCCCGCTCATAAACATGATCGGTACCATCGAAACCTGGAACATATCCACAAAGGTCGTAAAGATTCCGTCTGCTCCAACATCTTCCAAAACCGGTGCTTTATAATCCGGGTCACTGATACGATACAGGATGACGCCGATCGCCATAACGCCGGTGTACATTCCAAAGATATAGATTCCACGCTCAAACCAATAATTGTGGAAAATCCGGCGGGATACAAACAAAAGCCATATCAGGCAGCATGCAAGGCCAAGTAGAAAGATGATGATCAGCGGCACCGCATAGCTGATAACAACACTGATATTAATTGACGCAACACCGAATCCAACCAAATAATCGGTCACACAGGAACCGATTCTTGTAATCAGCTGCTGATCTACATAGCGGTCTAGCTTCACAGCTTGCAGCAATTTATTCATCAGCCAGCCGCAAATCAATGCAATTCCATAAGTCGGTACGGAAAAAGAAGACCAAATGCTCTTGAGCACATTATTCAAAATTGCCAGGGTCGTCACATGTAAATGGAAAGACTAGTCTTTTTGGCATCAAAAAAGGAGCCCATGACAAACGAATGTCATGAACTCCTCTTTGAGCTTTTCTTTTTCCGGAATACCTTTACTATAAATTTCTTTGTTATAAAAGTCAACATTCTAAGACGTACTAAAAAAATACATTTTATCTTATTTTTTAAAGTCTAAAGAAAAATCAAAGCTAAAATCTTTGATATACTTCAGTGCACCACTCAAAATATTCTTCTGTATGTCGGCGATATATTTTCTGAAATTTCAGAGCATCTCTTTCTTTAATTGCTTCCATCAAGACCCCATTATCTGCAATCGAGTGAAGATGCTTTTCCAGTGGAATCCCGTTCCAAAGCCAATTAAAATTACAAAGCGGAGGAATGGAAAGCCATGCTTTGAGCGCAAGCGGCATTTTTGCCTTCTCCATAATAAGAATTCGAAACTGGCGGCACAAATCTGCAGCATGGTGAATTCCTCGCTGCTCCACAAGCAGTTCAATTTGTTCCAACTGTTTTTCTAAATAAAGAACATTTTTTCTGTGATCCGTTCCATTGTATGGCGGATCATTAAATTCACCAAAGCGCAATCCATCTCAAGCATTTCATGAATTTCTTCCAAACGAACTACTGTAATAGTCCAGCCACAGCCGGTGGAATTTCTTTTGATCATGTTTTCGTTCTCTAATTTTTGCAGTGCTTGCCGCGCCGGGGTTCTGCTCACCAAAAATTTCTGCGCAATTTCTCCCTCGATAAGGACCACATTCGGATTAAATTGCCCGTATAAGATCTCTTCTTTTAATCTGCAATAAACATCTTCTTTTAGAGAACGACCAATTTTCTCATCTCCTTCTATTGAAATCATTTTAATAAGAAAGAGAATTTTTGTCAATCATGAATATAATTTGATTATAAAAGTTGATAAAAACGTCTAAATTAGATTTACATAATCTCTAAATTATCCTAATTTGCTTTTATATAATTCCCTTGTTAAATTAAAAAACAGCAATTTTAGTTTTATAAAAAATAGTTTTTAAGCAATTTTAAGAATTATGCTCCATTTTTGTCTAAAAGCCGGGGAGCCAAAAAGATTGCCAAGAGCATTCCGCTAAAGCCCCCTACCAGTTTCCCAAAAATCAGTGCAGGAACAATTTGCGGAAGTGCCTGTGAAGCGTATGCCATATGATCGCCGAATGTACAGGATGCAGATACAATCAAAGAAATATTCAGCATTCTGCCTCGGTCATCCATATCAGACAGCATTCCCATCGTTGGCAGAGGGTTCGCAAGCGTAATCAAAAGCCCCGTTACAGAAGTTTTATTGATTTTCATCCGTTTGCCGATACGGTCCAGTCCTTGGTGACCAACTTTTCGCAATACAAAAAGCAAGGGAAACGCTCCAGCTAAAAAAATCGTGATCCCGCCGACAATTTTAAATACTTCATTTATGCTGCCCATTCCGTCTAAAAGTTTCCACCCTGTCAGCTGAGAAAATCCGGCTATTGCCAGACCCGCTATCGAAATTCCTAACATGATTTTCCCAAAAACCGAAAAAGCAGGCACAATCTTTTCTCCCAAAAGCAACAAAGCAATTAAAAGGGCTGCTGAAACGATCAATACCGGTATCGTATTAAAAAGCAGCATCGAAAAAGGAAAGCCTGCTGCCAAACCACCTGCAAGACATCCCAGTGGAACGGTTGCAATTCCGGCTACCATTCCATAAATTGCTGCCGGACGTTCTTTGTCTTTTGTAAAAGTCATTGTTAAGGGCAGCTGAAACATAATTGTTGTCCCTAACATGGAACCTACGATCATTCCATTATAAATTCCGGCCTGCGGATCGTTTGCCATCTCCTTTGCCAACACATATCCGCCTGAATCGTTTGCAATCACTAGGCCTGCAAAACTGGAAGGGTCCGCTCCAATGGACTGAAAAATCGGGGCTAAAACAAAGCCTAGGCTATGTGCTGCTACCGGTGCCAAAACCATAAATCCTGACATGCACAGAATCAATCTTCCCGCTGACTGAAATCCATTTTCAAATTCTTTACCCAGCCCAAATCGGTTCCCAAAAATATCATCCAATGCACCCAACAGCAAAAAAACAGCCATAATTCCTGTTAGGATCATTTGGAAATTCACTTTCTACTCCTCCTTTCTCCGCTTTTTAAAATTCTATCCATCGGCTTACGGATTCTGTCTTTTTGCTTCTCCGCTAGCAACAATATCCACACCGGTATCCATAATGTTGGGAATCAGCACCTGATAACGATGAACCGGGGCCTGTAAATGCAGCATATGAATTTTTTGCATACAGTTCATCAACAATTCTTTTGCCAGCGGACGGTTAGAACGCACCGCTACAAGCGGCTCATCACTCCCGCTTACTAAAGCAGTAGAGGTCAAAATTCGTACCGGATGAACAAATTCGCTGCGGGCATACTGTTCTCCGCGAGCACAAGTATAGCCTTTTACCGAACGAATCACTTCTCCTTCTCCGCAAACAGTGATCCTGCATCCCATCGGACAAACTGTACAGGTAATTTCTTTTTCCATGATCAATTCCTCTTTTCCGCATCGACTGTAAGCGTTTTCCCTGAAAGTGAAGTGGCAGGAACACAGATATGCTGCATTTCGCCCGGATTCACACGAGGCAGACGTTTTTCGAAAAGCAATCTTTCCTCACAGGATACTTTTAATGCCGTTTCTTTCTGCGGCTGTTTGACACGAAAATAAACCGTTATATTTTCCGCTTCATTGGAAACGGCAATTTTCTGCGGACAAAGATACCGCACATTTTCTCCCGGCTGGCATACCACAACCCGCTTAGAAAGTGGTAGTTGTCCCATTGCATATTTAGCCGCATTTTTCCCAGCAAGCATACTCTCTGTTGAAACATTATCCACCAAATCGTTTACATGGACTACATTTCCGCAGGCAAAAAGTCTGGGCGCACTAGTCTGCATATACTGATTGACAACCGGCCCATTTGTTACGTTGTCCATTTCGATCTTGGCTGCTCTTGAAAGTTCATTCTCAGGGATCAAGCCTACTGAGAGCAACAGGGTATCGCAGTCAAAAAACTCTTCTGTATTTGGAATCGGCATACGGTTCTGGTCAACTTTTGCTACATAGACTCCCTCTACACGCTGATTTCCAACAATTCTTGTGACAGTATGAGAGAGCAGCAATGGAATTCCGAAATCATCCAAGCATTGTACCCGGTTACGAATCAGCCCTGCAAGATAATCCATGACTTCTACTACCGCGACTACTCTGGCTCCTTCCAATGTAAGACGGCGTGCCATAATCATCCCGATATCTCCGGAACCTAAAATCACTACTTTTTTTCCGACCATTTCGTTCTGCCGATTGACCATTCTCTGAGCGGAACCAGCAGTATAAATTCCTGCTGGACGGGTTCCCGGAATCTGAATATTTCCCCGGGTCTTTTCACGGCATCCCATAGCAAGAACCACACTTTTGGCTTTTACCATCGTTATTCCATAGTGAGAATTTGTGCAATAGATCATTCCGTCTTGCCGAACTTCCAAGACCATGGTATCCAGCAGCGTTTCAATCCCGGCCTGCTCCACTTTTTCAATAAAACGTCCCGCATATTCGGGGCCGGTGAGTTCTTCTTTAAAAAGCGACAAACCGAATCCCGGATGCACACACTGCTGCAAAATGCCTCCCAATGCGGTGTCACGTTCAATGATCAATACTTTCTCTGCGCCCTGCTCTTTCGCTGCAGCCGCTGCTGCAAGCCCTGCCGGGCCTGCTCCGATCACCGCTACATCACATGTAATTTTATACATTATGTAATCCCCCTTATCTTACTTTTCCGGTAATCATATAAGAACCTTTATCATTCTTATTGATTTCCTCAGCAGATACTCCCAGTTCGCGTGCAAGAATTTCGAGTACTCTTGGCCCACAAAATCCACCTTGGCAACGCCCGAGCCCTGCGCGCACGCGGCGTTTAACTGCATCCATACTGCGGGCAGGAATAGGGCTGTGAATTGCCGAAACGATCTCTCCTTCTGTGATCGTTTCGCAGCGGCAGATCACCCTGCCATATAAAGGATCTTTTCGGATCATTTCATCTTGTTGCTCCCGGGTAAGCTCCCGGAACCGTACAATCCCTTTTCGAACCGGATTAAAATCAGGATTCATTTCTGCAGACATTCCAAGCTTTAAAAGAGTCTGTGCCACATATTTTCCAAGGGAAGCGGAAGCCGTTAATCCAGTAGAACGCACTCCCGATAGGTTGACATAATTTGTTAGGTCTTCATAAGTATCTACATGCAGTCCTTCCGGATTTCGATTTGGGCGCAGGCCGCTGTACTGTGTGATCGTATCACGAAGATTTACATTTGGAATCAAGTGCCGCACATCCTCCGCAACACTCTTAAGTCCTGCCGCATCCGTTGACCGATCCTCTTTATCCGAAAGGTCCTCCGCTGTTGGGCCAACCAACATATTCCCGTGGATAGTCGGGCACATCAGCTTTCCTTTTGTAACTTTCGTTGGAATCGGCAATATAATATGTTCTACTTTACAAGATGTATTTTTGTCAAGAACATAAAACTGTCCTTTTCGTGGGTTAACCGTGTAATCATTTTTGCCAACCATTGCTGCAATTTCATCGCAATGCAGTCCGGCCGCATTGATGACCCATTTACAGGAAATCTCTCCGGCTGTTGTTTCCACCACTGTTATTTTTCCCTGCTCCACATGCATCCCGGTTACTTCTGTTCCAAGGAGAAAATCAGCCCCATTCTGCTGGGCATTTTCAGCATAGCCAACTACTAATAAGAATGGATCAATGATACTCTCCCGCGGAATATATAACCCTGCTTTCGTCTCCGGATTCAAATTTGGTTCCATTTTAAGCAATTCTTTGCCTGAAAGATATTCCACATCATATACACGGTTTTTGAATGCCTTTTCTTTTAATGTCGGTAATTTTTGATACTGTTCCTGAGTGATTGCCGGCAGAATTCCTCCAATTCTTGAAAATGGAACATCCAGGTCTTTCGTAAGCTTGTCATACATAGGATTTGCTGCAACAACTAACTGAGACTCCAATGTATCCGGAGAGGCATCATATCCCGTATGAATGATTGCGCTGTTTGCTTTGGAAGCATCTCCCCCAACATCTTCCTTCTTCTCGACCACCAATACGCGGACTTGATATTTTGTCAGTTCCCGCGCAATGGAACAACCAACCGCTCCGGCCCCAATAACCAACACATCTGTGCTTCTCATTGTTTTTCCTCCTAAAACTAAAAACTTTTATGGTGTCTCTTTTTGAAGCCATCCAAGAGAACGTTCCACTGCTCTGTGCCAATTGTAGAGCAGTGTCTGCCGTTCATCCTCTGACATTTTTGGCTCATATCGACACTGTAACTGCCAATTACACTCAATCTCGCTCAAAGACGAAAACCAGCCTTCTCCAAAAGCAGCAAGATAAGCTGCTCCCAAGCTGCTGGTTTCCGAAATCACCGGGACATCTACTGGAATATTTAAAATATTCGCCTGAAACTGCATCAAAAATGAATTGACTGCCATTCCTCCGTCTGCTCGCATTACTCCAATGGGCACTCCAGAATCTTTAATCATAACATCAAGATTATCTGATACCTGATAAGCAATACTTTCCAAAGTTGCCCGAACGATCTGCTCTTTTTCTGTTGTAGAATTAATGCCAAAAATCGTTCCGCGCGCACAACTATCCCAATGGGGGGCTGCCAATCCTACAAACGCCGGTACAAAATAAATACCGCCATTATCCTGTATGCTCTCTGCCATTTTCTGCGTTTGCTTAAAAGACCCGATCATTCCCATCTTTTCACGCAGCCAATTAACCGCCGCCCCGGCCGTATAAATACCGCCGTCTAAGGCAAATGTATCTTTTCCCCCAAGATTCCACGCTACCGTCGTCAAAAGTCCGCCCGGAGACTTTATAGGGGTCTGCCCTGTATTCATAAGAAGAAAACAGCCTGTTCCATAAGTCGTTTTTATCGTTCCTGTATGAAAGCAGCACTGTCCAAATAGCGCTGCCTGCTGATCGACTATCAATCCTGAAATCGGAATCTGGAGCCCTAAAAAGCAGCGTGGTTCTGTCACACCGAATCGCTGTGCACTGCTGCAAATTTGAGGGAACATCTTACGAGGAAGGGAAAGCATCTTTAAAATCTCGTCATCCCATAATCCTCTATGAATGTTATAAAGCATAGTGCGTGAAGCAGTGGAAGGATCTGTCATATGGATTTTTCCTCCCGTCATCTTCCAAAGGAACCAACTGCCAAGTGTTCCTGCACAAAGTTCCCCATTTTCTGCCCGCTGATGTCCATTTGGAATTTGATTCAATTCCCAAACAAACTTTTCTGCACTAAAATAAGAATCCGGAAAAAATCCCGTCCGTTTTTGAATTTCTTCCCCATACTTCGCAGCTAACTCTTCCACCGCTGATACCATTCTTCGGTCCTGCCAATTAATTACCCGAGAAAGCGGATTTCCAGTTGATCTCTCCCAAATCAAGCAGCTTTCTCCCTGGTGGTCAAGCCCGATTCCTAAAATTTGTGCATTTAAAGGGAGCTGCGATAACGCTTTTTTTACTGCACACAGTAAATCTTCCCAAAGGGCATTCGCATCTTGCTCCATCCAGCCAGGATTTGGGCTGTTCATTCTATGTTTTTGATAACCTTTTGCTGCAACGTTCCATTTTTCATCCATTATCAATACCGTCGTCCCAGTTGTTCCAGCATCTATTCCCATAAAATATCCTGTATGCTTCATAGGCTTCCCCTCCGAATGTGGAATATTGACAATATTATGTGATGTTTTATGGATTTATAATAGCATAGGAAATAAAAAATAGCAAGAAAAGAAAAGCACTTTCTTGCTACTTTTTAATAAAATTTTATTAAAATAATAAAAGAACCTGTACTCTCAAAAATGATGAATACAGGTTCTTTCATTTGTAATTTTTATCATGAAAAAATTACCGAGCAAAACAAATCCGCAGTCCCTTATCACGGTAACGCTGAGCTTCTTTTTCTGGTAAACTGTCATCCACTACAATGGTATGAATATCCGAAACAGGGCAGACACGGTTCATTGCAATCACTCCAAACTTACTGGAATCTGCAACGATAATCACTTGATCGGAATGTCTGATCATCAAACGCCGGGTATTGGCTTCTGCCAAATGGTAATCGGTAATCCCACTTTCAATGGTAATTCCTCCAGCGCCAATAATTGCTTTATCTGCATAAAAATTTTCGAGACTATTATCACATAAATATCCAGAGACCGATAAATCCCCATTTCTAAGCTCTCCGCCAAGCAAAATTACTCGATTTTCTGGGTTTACTTCGATTAGCGCCTGAGCAGTTAAAGTAGAATTTGTAATAACGGTAATCCTCTTTTTGCTGCCAAGTTGACGTGCCGTTTCTAAGACGGTCGTCCCCACATCCATAAACAAAGTATCCCCATCCGATACCAATTCCGCTGCAGCTGCGGCAATTTTTTTCTTTTCATCTTCCTTCTCTATTTCACGCCGTTTATATGCCGGTTCTTGTGTATTAAATCCTTTTTTGACAGCCCCACCATATACACGTTTCAAATAATTTTTTTCTTCAAGATATTCTAAATCACGCCGAATTGTTTCAATCGAGACACCGAATTCTTCCATTAAATCGCTGACCTTTATCACATTGTTCTGCTGAATCTTTTGAATGATCTTGCTTCTTCTCTCCTGCAGCATAAAGATTCCTCCAAAAAAATAAAATTCTTATTTATTTGGATTATAGCACATCGTTTTGTGTAATTCCACATAAATTCATCATTTAACCCAAAAAAATACCGATCTGCAAAGTTGCAGACCGGCAAAATAAAAAAGTATATAGGAAGCAGGCTTTTATTCGAAAACAATTCCATCAATGGCAGTTGTTCCAAACTCAGTCAATGCACCGCCGCCGCCATCGGCACGGTTGCACCCTGCCGGGAAAAATTTATCTCCAATTCTCATAATGCCGTTTGGCATTACCAAAAGCTCTCCATATGACCCCGTTTCAATGATTTTATGGCCTTTCTCTTTTAAAAGTCTCTCGGTATCCGGGGAGAATCCGTCTTCAAGTTCCAGCCCCTGGTCGAGCGTTAAGCAACACATATGCGGCGCACGAGTGGCAGGTTCCATCATCATTCCATAGTCAAGCGTATTGACGATCAGCTGAAGCGTACTTGTGATGATTCGCGGACCACCAGCACTCCCAACAGCCAACACCGGGACCCCATCTTTCAGTACAATCGTAGGAGACATGCTGGAAAGCGGTGTCTTTCCCGGGCGTACTGCGTTCGCCATTCCATAGGCAAGTCCCTGCGTAGTACGCACCCCAACTTTTGGGCTAAAATCAGCCATTGTATTATTCATAATAAATCCATAGCCGGGAACCACTACACCACAGCCCCACCAGTTACGAATTGTCTGCGTCTGCACAACAACATTTCCCTCTTTATCCATGACGGAGAAATGCGAAGTACAACCCGGATAACTTTTCGCTTCGATCCCTTCGGTTGGCGCAAACTCCTGCGCTTTATCCGGATCAATCTTTTTGGAAAGTTCTCTCGCATATTCTTTTAGAAAGAATCTTTTCAACCTGTACCTGTACAAAATCGGGATCTCCCATTGCGACCGAGCGATCTGCAAACATAAGCTTCATTGTTTCTGCCAAAAGATGTGTGCTTTCGGCGGAATGCCATCCCATTTTTGCGAGGTCAAAATTCTCTAGGATATTCAGCATTTGGATAATATGACTTCCACCCGAAGACGGAGGTAGCATCGATACAACTTCATATCCCCGATAGGTTCCATGTACCGGAATACGCGGTTTTGGCGAACAATTTTTTAGATCTTCTTTTACCAAAACACCTTTATTTTTTTGCACAGCCTTCACGATAGCGTCGGCTACAGGCCCATTATAGAACCAGTCCACACCGTTTTTAGCAACTGCCTCCATCGTATCGGCGAGCTCCGGATTCTTAATCACTTCACCAAAAGTACGTGGCTTTCCATCGTGCAGATAGAGTTCTTTAAAACCTTCATAAGCTGCTGCATTATGTTCTGCTTCGGGAGTATCACTGATGCGTGTATACATAAATCCGCATTTGAATCCTTCGCGGCACAACCGGATTGCCGGTACCGATACCTGCTCCCAGGTCATTGTTCCAAATTTTTTGAGCAGATTATCCATTGCCCGGTAAAGTGCCGGAACCGCGGTAGAACGGCCGGAAAAGTCGGTAAGATTCAGATCGACATCTCCATTTTTATCCAAGAACATATCCTGGTATGCGTTTAACGGTGCCACCCCGCGTGCATCGCAGGTATAAAACTGATTGCTCTCTTTGTGATAAACAACATGAAAACATCCGCCGCCAATGCCGCAGTGGTATGGTTCAACAACTCCCAGCACCAAAGAAATTGCAGCTGCCGCATCAATGGCATTTCCGCCATTTCTCATCATTTCCAAGCCAGCGCTGGTCGCATATGGGCTATTAGAGCTTACAGCTCCTCCGCGGCCGGACGGATAGGGTCGAAACATTGCAATTTCCGAAAGAGTCTTTCCCAGATAGGGCTTTGTAGGCATAAGACAAACCTCCTTTTGATAGGGATCATTTCCCTGAAACAAATTTTTTATTTTCAATTACGCCTGAATTGCATTTTCTTTTTTAGATGTTAAAAGTGTGGTGATGATACCTACACCATAGCTGACAACAATCACGGCATAAATCGTTTCGATTTGATTGGACAGCCTGCTAATCACCCAAATCAGTCCAACAATAATACCAGAAACCATGCTGGCCAGCGACGCTTGTTTCGTCGTACGTTTCCAAAGCAAACCGGCAAGAATAGAAAAGCTTACCGGGCCGGTAGAACATTGAATCAAGATCTGGAAAGTCGTTGTCAAAGCTGTGCTGGGCAGTAAAAAGGCAGGAATCAGAGTACAAACGGAAAAGATCAAGGTTCCATAACGGGAAACTTTCAACATTTTGTCTTCAGAAGCTTCTTTATTGATCTGCGTTTTATAAATGTTTGTAATAATTGTTCCTGTCGCCATCATCATAGTAGCCGTTGTCGCTGCAATAATCATGGTGGAAACTGCAAAAATAACGCCTGCCATGACTGGACTGGTATATTCCTTAATGGTCCACGCAAAAGCGGTTGCGCCATTTCCCAAATCATTGGTAGTAGCAGCACCTATCATGCCAATAATTGCGGTGAAAATGCAAATTGGAGCCGCAAATACATAGCCAATAATGCAAGCCTCCGCGCGCTGCTTTTGCATCTCTTGCCGCCATAATCGGCTGCAGAACAGACTGCATAACAACGGAGGACAAAATACCGGAAAGCAACCATCCGACCCATTTTTGCGTTGGCATACTGCTGAGTTCTCCGTATCCTATTGGTAAAGAAGAAACCAAGCCCGAATATCCCCCAAAGCGCTGCAGAACAATTACCACAAATCCAACCAAAAGCACATAAATTCCAATACAAACCACTTTTCCGACGGATGCTGCACCTTTCATTCCTGAGAATGCGGTATAAACAGCGGCAATCGCCAATCCAAGAACAATGGCCCAGTTCCCATCCAAATTTGGTACTGTAATCTGGATCACTGAAGCAACTGTTTTAAGCTAAACCGGAATATACAAAAATCCGAGAATAACCCAAACATAAGAATAAAGCTTAGAACTGCTGGTGAAAAAACGACTTGCTAAATAAGTTGGTACCGAATCCCCCGGCATTCTGTCACGCAAAATTTTTGCAAGTCCTGCCGCAACTAACAGATAAATTCCACCTGCCAGCGAATACCATGCACCGGCAATTCCCATCGTATAGCCATTCTGAGCTGCACCGACAATACTCATGCCTCCGATCTGCCATGCTCCCAAAACACAGCCGACTCCGACTGCACTGAGTGTTTTGTCTCCGCCTGACCACTCTTTGGAATTGGACATCGATTTTCCTGTTCCTACAATCAAGACAAAGACAATAATCCATGTAATTGTAGTAACCATATACATCCTCCTTC
>DIQY01000085.1:0-6454 GCA_002424295.1 Ruminococcaceae bacterium UBA5450
GAGAGAGCGGTATTTGACTGCCAGCAATCCCTCTGCATATTTAGTGGCCATTCCGACAAAAGCAGAGACCCACATCCAGAACATGGCACCCGGTCCGCCGATTCGCAGCGCTGTTGCTACCCCCACAATACTGCCGGTGCCGATGGTGGCTGCCAGCGTGGTGCAGAGAGAGCCAAAAGCCGAAACATCCCCTGCACCCTCTTCTTTTTCAAAGATTGCTTTCATCGCACGGGGCAGCTTTATAATTTGCAGAAGATGTAATCGTATGGTGAAATACAGCCCGGTTCCGATTAGTAAAATCAGAGTAGGCGGCCCCCAAACAACGGATTGAATTTGTGTTAGAATGTTCGTAACAGCTTCCATATGCATTTCTCTCTTTTCTGAAATAAAAATAAAAAACCAGCAAAGAAAAAGCAGAAAGACTTTTTCTTTGCTGGTTTTCATTTTTGAAACATAAGAGTAACCTTATGGCGTTTATTAAATGAAGCAGCCGATTGCTAAGATGGCTTCATTATTGTTCCGTAATATCTCTTTGTCAAGAGGAAAGTGTAATATTTGTAATAAATTATAAACAGTCAAAACAATTTATAGCTAATATAACAAATTTGCGAGAACGCATTTTTGAAGAGCGTGCTGCTTTGGGGTAGGAAGGAATTTCATAGAAAAATCTCTGTAAAAAAGGCTATAAATATAGTATAATAAAAAGAAAATTCAAGAGAAGTTTAATTAGAACAGGAGAATCTCATGGAACTGCTTTTTTTCAATGCACACTTGATGGATCCTGCAGCTGGATTGGATCAAAAGGGGAGCCTTCTCTGCAGGGACGGCAGGATTGCTGCGCTCTGCAGAGAAGCTGATCAGATGGCTTCAGAAAAGGCAGAACGAATTGATTGTAAGGGACTGATCCTTTCTCCGGGACTAGTCGATATGCATGTCCATCTGAGAGATCCCGGTTTTACGGAGAAAGAAGATATTTTGTCCGGCTGCCGTGCTGCTGCAGCGGGCGGAGTGACGAGTCTTTTATGTATGCCCAATACAAATCCGGCACTTGATTCGCCGGAAACAATTCAATATGTTTTGAAAAAAGCAGAAAAAGCAGATGCGCATGTTTATCCGGCAGGCGCAATCAGCAAAGGACTGAAAGGGGAGATCCCAACAGATCTTGCAGCCTTAAAAAAGGCTGGAGCAATCGCGTTTTCTGATGATGGAAGGCCAGTTCTTCATACTTCGATGATGGCGTCTGCCATGCAGGAGGCTAAAAAGCTCAGAGTGCCTATCTTAGCACATTGTGAAGATCTCGATGTTACGAAAAATGGGAAAATCAATGAGGGAATTGTTTCAAAAGAACTGGGTATCCCGGGAATTCCGCGAGCGGCAGAAGATTGCGGAACTGCAAGGGAATTAGCACTGGCAGCCGCTTATGGAGTCGGTGTGCATATCTGCCATGTCAGTACCAAGGAGAGCGTTTCTCTGATTCGGGATTATCAGAAAAGAGGAGTTTCTATTACCTGTGAAACGGCGCCGCATTATTTTGCACTGACCGAGGAGGAACTTCTGAAAAAAGATGCAGATGCTCGGATGAGCCCGCCGCTTCGAACAGAAAAGGACCGTCTGGCAATTATAAAGGGTCTGCAGGATGGAACGATTGCAGTCATTGCAACCGATCATGCACCGCATACTCCGCAGGAAAAATTGGATTTTTTAAAAGCTCCCAATGGAGCGGTCGGAATGGAGACCAGTCTTGCAGCGGGGATCACTTATCTTGTGAGGCCGGGATTCCTTTCCATGATGCAGCTTTTGGAGAAGATGAGCACCATTCCGGCAAAAATTCTGCACCTGCCTGCGGGGACTCTGGCAGTTGGAGCGCCTGCCGACCTGATCCTTTTTGATCCGAATTTTTGCTGGCGGGTAGATCCGAATTCTCTGCACGGAAAAAGCCGAAATGCGGTATTTAAAGGAAAAACGCTTTTTGGAAAGGTAGAGCGTACTTTTTTGAATGGAAAATGTGTATTTATAGATTCGTAAGATTATTTTTCCCGAAATCGGAAAATTCAAAGGAGCGATAATAATGGATAGACTGATCGACGCAATCATTGCAAAACAGAATCCGACGGTAGCAGGGCTTGATCCTAAATTGAGCTATATCCCGGATTTTATTAAAATTGCCTCTTTTTCCAAATACGGAAAAAATTTAGAGGGAGCAGCAGATGCAATTCTGCAGTTTAACCGCGGATTGATTGATGCAATTTCTCCTATTGTTCCGGCGGTCAAGCCTCAATGTGCCTATTATGAACAATATGGTTGGCAGGGAATGAGAGCACTTTATGAGACCATTCGATATGCACAGGGAAAAGGGTTGTTTGTTATTACAGACGGAAAAAGAAACGATATCGGAACAACCATGGAAGCATATGCAAAAGCACATCTCGGGGTTGTCGGGGTAGAGGGAGAATTGATCCCAGCCTTTGACAGTGACGCTTTGACGGTCAATCCCTATTTGGGTGGAGACGGCATCAAACCACTTTTGCCGGTTTGTGAGGAGCGGGACCGTGATATTTTTGTTCTGATTAAAACGAGTAATCCTTCTTCCGGAGAACTGCAGGATCAGAAACTGGAAACAGGAAAGACTCTTTATTCCACAGTCGGAATGCTCTGCGAAAAATGGGGTGCCGAAACGATCGGAAAGTATGGCTATAGCAGAGTTGGAGGCGTTGTGGGCGCAACCTATCCTGCGCAGCTTTCGGAACTGCGCAAAAAGCTTCCCCATACCTTTTTCCTTGTCCCGGGATACGGTGCGCAAGGCGGCGGCGCCAAAGATATTGCACCTGCCTTTGATGAAAATGGGCTTGGAGCGATTGTCAACGCTTCCAGAAGCATTATGACTGCATGGCAGCAGACCAGTGCGGAAGAACAGTATTTTGCAAAAGCAGCGGCACGGGAAGCAATGCGTATGAAAGAGGATATCCTTTCTCAGATCGGAGAAATCAAAGCATGAAGTATGATGTTTGGAATGGAACCGTTATTCGGAAAGAAGCGCTGACGCAGGACATTTTTGATTTTACCGTAAAGGCTCCAACATTGGCTTCTGTGGTAAAGCCGGGACAGTTTGCAAATATTCTGGTGCCGAATAAACTTTTGCGGCGGCCAATTTCAATCTGCAGTGTCCAAAATGGCTTTTTGCGTTTTGTCTTTCAGATTCGTGGAGAAGGGACGGAACTCCTTTCCCATTTTCAAGTAGGGGATACGCTTGATTTTTTGGCTCCGTTGGGGAATGGATTTCCGGTGGAAGATCCTCAGAAAAAGGCAATCTTTGTCGGGGGCGGAATCGGTGTTCCTCCGCTTTTGGGGCTTGCACAGAAATACGGAAGAAACGGGACGGCAGCTTTAGGATTCCGTTCTAAAGAAGCAGTGATTCTGGAAAAGGATTTTGCCGCTGCGGGGAGCACTGTCAAAATTGCAACAGATAACGGCAGCTTTGGTCAACATGGGTTCGCTGCCGATTTTTTGGAGGAAACTTCGTTTGATATCTGTTATGCCTGTGGCCCCAAACCAATGCTGAAAGCAGTGTCAAAATTATGCAAACAAATGAACAAGCAGTGCTGGATTTCTTTGGAAGAACGCATGGCCTGCGGGATAGGCGCATGCCTTGGCTGTGCCGTGGAACTTAAGAGATCAAACGGAGAAAGCTATTATGGTCATGTCTGTAAAGACGGGCCGGTTTTTTCCTCAGAGGAGGTGGTTCTGTGAGTGAACGTCTGCATGTAAAAATTGCGGGGGTCGATTTCAAAAATCCTCTGATTGCAGCTTCCGGTACTTTCGGGTTCGGACGGGAATTTGCGGAGTTTTATCCGCTAAAAACATTTGGTGGGATTTCCTGCAAAGGGCTTACCTTAAAGGAACGTGCCGGCAATCCGCCGCCGAGAATTGCAGAGACGCCGAGCGGAATCCTTAATTCTGTTGGGCTTCAAAATCCCGGTGTGGAGCATTTTATCCGGGAAGATCTGCCGTGGATCAGACAGCAGGGCCCTGTTATTATTGCAAATATTGCGGGGAGTACGGTGGACGATTATTGTCAAATGGCACAGCGCCTTTCCCAAACGGAAGTCGATCTGATAGAGCTTAACATCTCTTGCCCGAACGTTAAAAAAGGCGGGGCAGCTTTTGGAATTTCCTGCGAAAGCGTAGAGAAAATTACAAAAGCGGTGCGAGCATTTTGCAAAAAACCGCTGATTGTAAAGCTTTCGCCCAATGTGTCAAATATTGCAGACATCGCTGCAGCGGCGGAATCGGGCGGCGCCGATGCAATTTCTCTGATCAATACCCTTACCGGAATGCGGATTGATTTAAAAACCCGTCGTCCGATTCTGCACAATAACACCGGAGGATTAAGCGGCCCGGCTGTTTTTCCGATAGCGGTGCGAATGGTCTTTGAAGCGGCTTCTCGGGTGAAAGTTCCGGTGATCGGCCTAGGGGGAATCACTTCTTGGCAGGATGTGGTGGAGATGTTCCTTGCGGGTGCGTCTGCGGTTCAGATTGGGACAATCTTGTTTCACGACCCTTATGCGCCAGTAAAAATTCTGGAAGGACTCGAGCAATATCTCAGCAAAAACGGAATTTCTAATATCAGCGAGCTGACCGGGAAGGTGCAGCCATGGTGACAACAGTTTATCTGATTCGGCATTGCGAGGCGCAGGGCAATACGAATGGTACTTTTCAGGGGCATACAGACTGTGATGTCAGCGGAAATGGAAGAGTACAGCTTGATCTGCTCAGCATTCGCTGCCGCAATCTGCCGCTGGATGCCATTTATTCGAGCCCTTTAAAACGTGCTTACTGCACAGCAGAGGCTGTTGGTCGGTATCATAAGCTCGAAATTCAGACGGATCCCCGTTTGGAAGAAATTAACGGAGGCGACTGCGAAGGAACCCGATGGGACGATTTTTCCAAGAATTTT
This sequence comes from Ruminococcaceae bacterium UBA5450, assembly GCA_002424295.1. Lineage (GTDB taxonomy): Bacteria > Bacillota > Clostridia > Oscillospirales > Acutalibacteraceae > Caproicibacterium. The sequence goes on from DIQY01000085.1 coordinate 4,955, forward strand.
CCGCAGCAGAATCAAGAGTGGTATCAGGCTCCGTGGAAATTTGCAGCGCCTCATGGCGAAACTATGAGACAGGTCTATGATAGAACCTGGCAGGCGATGGAAGATATTGTGGATAAAAATCAGGGAAAAACCATTGCGGTCGTTTCTCATGGCTGCGCCATTCGTAATCTTCTCTGCCATGCGATGGGAAAAAAGCTAGAGCAGATCAACGATGTGGATTGGTGCGATAATACAGCCGTCAGCATTTTGAAATTTTCCTATCCAAAAGCTCTCCCGAAAATTGTGCTTTTAAATGATGCTTCTCATTTGACTCCGGAAGTTTCTGTCTTTGCACATCAGGGTTGGTGGAAAAAAGAAAATCAGACGGAGGAATCATTATGAAAATTCTTGCAGTCGATTTGGGACATGCCCGCACAGGCCTTGCGATCTGTGACGAAGGAGAGATCCTAGCTTCTCCTCTGATGGTGCTGCCGTCTTATAACTGGGATAAACTTTTGATCCAAGTTGCAGAACAGGTGGAAAAAGCCGGTGCCGGTGCCGTTGTGATCGGTCTTCCAAAAAATATGGACGGAACAGAGGGCGAAAGCGCTCAAAACGCACGAGATTTTGCTCAGAAGCTTTCGGAGAAAATTTCGGTTTCTGTTCATTTGCAGGATGAACGGTGTACAACGATGGTAGCTCATACTTATCTTAACGATACAAATGTACGGGGAAAAAAGCGGAAAGCAGTTGTTGACGCAGTAGCTGCAACGATCATCTTACAGGATTATTTGAGTGCGCATTCTTGACTTTTATACAAAAATCGATATACTAATTATTAGATGATTATCTAAATGATTAGAAAGAGAGGGTCTAATATGGCGTTTCAAAAAACATTTAAAGCGCTGTCGGATCCCACTCGGCGAGATATTTTGGAGCTGTTGAAAAGTGGCAGTCGATCGGCTGGTGATATTGGAAATCATTTTGATCTGACAGGCGCTACGGTTTCACATCACCTTGCAATTTTAAAAGAGGCTGATCTGGTTCGGGATAAAAAAGAAGGAAAATTTGTTTATTATGAATTAAATCTGAGTGTCTTTGAAGAATTGATGGCGTGGGTAACGAAATTTACGGGGGAGAAAAAGTGAAACGAATTTTTGAGAAAGATATTTTTGGGCTGATTAGTATCTTTTTAATCAGTCTGATAGTAGCGGCTATTTCTTACCCCAGCCTGCCGGAGCAGATTCCCATGCAATGGGGTATTACAGGAGAAGTAAACTCGACAGATGGAAAATGGGCCATCTTTTTTTATCCGCTTTTCATGTTGGCACTTTTGATTTTTCTTCGGATACTGCCAAAGATTGATCCCAAAAAGGAAAACTATCAAAAATTTGGACGGCAATATAACATCATCCAGCTGGTACTTTGTCTGTTTATGCTGATGATGGAAATTTATGTGATCTTATGGTGCCGCGGCATGAAATTTGATATGGGAACAGCCGTTATGCTGATTGTAGGATG
>DIQY01000085.1:6707-9244 GCA_002424295.1 Ruminococcaceae bacterium UBA5450
TGGACACTTGCGAATGAAGAGGTTTGGTATTGCACGCATCGCTTTGGGGGAAAGGCCTTTTTCTGTGCCGGCTTTTTGATGATCCTTTCAGCTTTTTTACCTGCCTTTTGGAAGACAGCGGCGTTTGTTGGTGAGGGAATTTTGTTAATTTCCCCGGTCGTTTATTCTTATTTTTGCTATCGGAAGCAGAATCCGAAACCTTAAAGGAAGGGAAGTAAAAAAATGGCGCTCGGAATTGTTTTAATTGTTCTTGCGGCAGTCTTGTTGATTTTTGCAGGAATGTGCGCAATGGAAAAAGGACCTGTTTGGTCGATGACCTATTTTTCGGCTTCGGAAAAAGAGCGGGAAGAGCTAAAAACAAAAGAAAATTACCGGCTTTCGGCACTGATTTGCGGTGGAGCAGGAATTGCATTTTTGGTGGTTGCCTGCGTTCTTCTTTTTAGATGAGCAGTAGTCGAGAAAAAAGAATAAGTGCAGCAAAAAGCAGCCAATCAGTTTTTTGATACTGATTGGCTGCTTTCAAATTTTAAGATACTTTATTTTGTTGGGATCGAAGTCGGACAAGCACAGGACTCGCATTCCGGAATTTCACCGACAAACGGAGTCGGGTCGATCCCCTTGCGCTTATAGTAGTCGCCGACGGCTGCTTTAATTGCTTGCTCCGCTAGAACAGAACAGTGTACCTTCACCGGCGGAAGTCCATCCAGAGCTTCCATAACCGCCTTATTCGTCAGCTTCAAAGCGTCCCGAATGCTTTTGCCTTTGATCAGTTCTGTTGCCATGCTGCTGGTGGCGATTGCTGCACCGCAGCCAAAGGTCTTAAATTTAACATCGGTAATAATATCGTTTTCTACTTTAATATACATCCGCATGATATCGCCGCAGCGGGGATTGCCTACTTCACCAATACCATTTGCGTCTGGAATTTCGCCAACATTGCGAGGATGTGCGAAATGATCCATTACTTTCTCACTATATGCCATATTGATTCCTCCTAAAATTCATTTAGAAATATTTTTAGCAAACCGAAACTTTATCTGATAATTTTATCAGTCGTAATTGATTGGAAAATGCACTTTCCCTTCCTTGATTTCTTCCCATAGCGGAGAGAAACTGCGCAGATAATTGACAATCTTGGGGACTTCCTGGAGAAGAAAATCAACATCTTCTTCGGTATTCTGGTCGCCGAAAGAAATTCTCAGAGAGCCATGGGCAATCTCATGCGGAAGTCCGATGGAGAGAAGTACATGGCTTGGGTCCAGACTCCCGGAAGTGCAGGCAGATCCGGAAGAAGCGCAGACACCGCGCAGATCTAGCTGCAGCAAAAGACTTTCTCCTTCAACACCTTCAAAGCACATGTTTACGTTGCCGGGGAGCCGATGCTCACGATCGCCGTTGATGTGGCTGCGTTCAATTTTGAGCAGGCCGTCAATCAAACGGTCACGCATCTTGGAGAGACGGGCAGCTTTTTCATCGATATGGTCGCAGGCATTCTTAAGTGCTACGCTCATTCCAACGATTCCGGCGACATTTTCTGTGCCGGCACGATGGCCCTTTTCCTGTGCGCCGCCTTCAATCAAGTTCGGCAGAATAATTCCTTTTCTAATATAAAGAGCACCAACACCCTTTGGACCATGAAATTTATGTGCGGAAATGGAGAGCATGTCAATATTTTGTGCTTTTACATCGATATGAATATTTCCTGCAGCCTGTACGGCATCCGTATGGAAAAGGACACCGTGCTTTTTGCAGATCGCACCGATTTCGGGGATCGGCTGAATCGTACCAATTTCGTTATTCGCATACATAATCGTGACAAGTGCGGTATCCGGACGAATGGCTGCTTCCAGCTCTTCCGGGCGAACGATCCCATTGTGATGCACATTCAAATAGGTGACTTCGAATCCTTCCTTTTCCAGGACGGCGCAGGTATGAAGAACCGCATGATGCTCAAATTTACTGGTGATAATGTGCTTTTTACCTTTTTTGGCCATCAGGTGAGCAACCCCTTTGATCGCCCAGTTGTCTGCTTCGCTTCCGCCGGAAGTGAAATAAATTTCGTCGGGTTCTGCATTAAAACATCCGGCAATGGATGCACGGGCCTCTTCCAGAGCTTTCTTTGCCTTGCGGCCTACAGAATAGAGGCTGGAAGCGTTGCCGAATCCTTCGATAAAATAAGGCTCCATGGCTTTTAAAGCCTCAGGAGAAACCGGCGTTGTTGCGGAATTGTCTACGTAAATTAGTCTGTCCATGTTTCTACCTTCTTCATTTTAAAATTGAGCAGAAGCAGAATTGCTTCTGCAGATCTAATTGAATTCTCTACGAGATTAATGTACACTATTTTAGTACACATTTCAAGGGCTTTTTCAAAAAAACCTACTAAAATAATAGAAATATAAAATAAAAATAAAAAAAGACGAAAAATATTTCATCTTTTTTAGTATCTTTCTATATTTTTTTGACTTTATTCCTTTTGAGAACGGTATTTAACAGATTGTGCAACTGCCAGTTGATCGCAACGCTCATTTTCCGGGTGG
>DIQY01000011.1 GCA_002424295.1 Ruminococcaceae bacterium UBA5450
ACGGACGTGATGGCGAGGCAGGTAGAGGCGGGCCGTGCGGCCAAATGCGATGGCTTTATGTTTTACGCTTATGATGACTTTCTGGCTCAGGAGAAGCAGCAGGAGGTAGAAAATGTGGTCAAATTGTTTCAATGACCGTCTTGTAAATGATGGGGAGCAGTGGTATACTAAATCCCACGGAAAAATCAAAATAAAGGATGGTTATTATGCAGCAAATTTTAGGAATTGTGCTTGTAGCAGCGATTTTATGCTTCTTTGCATTTTACGGATTTGGAAAGATAGGACATGCCAATCAAAAGCTCAAAAAAATTCATTTTTATCAATATGGAACTTCTGCTTCGGCTGCGAAAGATAGTGATTTAGTCAAAAAATTTTATCCTGCATTTGAAGAGTGTCTGGCGGAGCAAAAACCGCTTACACACGAGCAGCGTGTAGATGATGATTTTATGGAAGCGATGCGCAGAGAGAAAACTTGCGCGGAGATGGAATATGAAAAAGATGCACCTGCGCTCCACTTTTTAGGGGAGATTGGCAATCCGGATTTTTTAAAAATGGGATATGACCGTTTGTTTCTCTGTAAAGAAGATGGACTGCTTTTTATTAGCTTTCATGGACAATATCAGAATGACCCCGTTTTTCTTAGGAACTTGAATCCTGTCTTTTCATGCCTTGAAGAAAAATAAAAATTTTTAAATCACAAAAGGGATCGCTTTGAGTAGTGATCCCTTTTGTGATTTCTTTTGTAAAAAATACACCCGGATGAAAAATCATCCGGGTGAAAATTTTTATGTAGTTTCTTTATAGTCTACCATAGGAGTAGAAATGCTGCAGATTATAAGAAGATTCTGTTGAGCATTCGGCAACACCGCTATCTTCTGCATTGATCATCATATTGCTGCCAATGTAAATGCCAACATGTGTGACTGTTTCTCCACAGTCATAAGTGCCTTGGAAGAAGATCAAATCTCCGGGCTGTCTTTCAGAAACAGAAACTCTAGAACATTCATTGCAGAGCCCTTGTGCAGTGGTTCTGGAGACTCCATAAGCCCAGCAGATCAAACCGGAGCAGTCAAAAGCATCTGGTCCAGCGGCGCCCATTACATAAGGCTTTCCAAGAGCAGATTCCGCTTTGGCAATCACGCTGGAGAAAGAGGCGGAAGATCCTCCGGACGAACCAGAAGAGTCACTGTTGGAAGAACCACCACTATAGGAGCCGGAATTATTGTTTCCACTGTTCCCGGAAGCGGCAGCTGCCGTTTGAGTTGTAGAAGTACTTGTCGCAGTTTGAGCTGTAGAAGTACTTGCCGCAGTTTGTTGTCCGGACCAACTGCTGAGGGCGGCAGAGATCTTAGCAGTTTTTGCGTCCAAAGAAGAACTCTTGCTTTCCAGATCAAGTTCTTGCTGTCCAATGTCTTGCAGGAATTGCGTAGTTTCCTCTAGGGAAGAGGATAACTGTTGCTGCTTTTGATCAACAGAGTCTTTTAATGCTGAGACTTCCTGACGCTTTTGGTCAATTACTTGTTTTTGATTCTGAACTTCCTGCTTCTCTGTTTTCGGCCGATCAATCAAGTCGGTATCATGCTGCGTGACCATGGTGACTGCTTCTGTTTTATCAGCCAGATCCAGCAGATCTGTTGAAGAGAGAAGAATTTGCAGGTTGCAGGCATCTCCACTCATGTAAAGAGCACATAGACGCTCTTTTAATTGATTTGTGTCATCGTCAATTTGCACTTGCTTTTTGTCGATGTCATCCTGAACTTGTTGTTCCTGCAGATCTAGGTCTGTTATCTGATTGTTATAATTGTTGACTTCGTCTTCGATTGTAGCGAGCTGTGACTGCAAAGCGGCGGCATAAGCTGTCTTGTCGTCTTTGTTCTGCCGCAACGCAGAAAGTTGATCATCATTTTCTTTTTGCTGATTGGCAAGCTCAGACTGTTGTGTCTGCAGAGAAGCACTATCCTCTGCATGAACAGTAGGGAGTGCCATGTTTGCAGTAACAACTGAGAAGGCCAAAACGACTGTTAGAATACGTAAGGCTGCAGATTTTTTTAATTTCAATCGTATCCTTCTTTCTATTTTATTATCGTTGACTTTAAAATAAATGTAAGTTTTGTAATCACCAATTACATTTTTGTTACATTATATCACAATCTGTTGATTTGTCAAATTTTTGATTAAAAAATCGTTTTTAAAGAAAATGAACAGTAAAGTAAAGAAAATAGAAGAATAATGGGAAATAAAAATCAGAAGATAATTCTTTGAAAGTTAGATGCTAAAGTATTTTTATGGATTAACGGTGGCTGCTTTTTTATAGTAATTACGGGTGCGCTTTTTATTCGTCCTTTTTGGGAAAGAGCTGTTAAATACATTTGCAAAGCCCTAAAATCAGCAGAATGCAGCCGGAAATTGCTTCTGCATAACGACCTAGAATTTTAGCTAAATAGGTTTTTCCAAGGTATTGCCCAAGGCATAGCATGGCAATGCTTACGAAAAAAGTGCAGCAGGAGGTTAAAACGGAAGGGAGTCCTGCAATGCTGGCACTGATTCCCATACCAAGATTATTAAGGGTCAGCGCGCAAGCAATCAGTAAAGTTTGAGAAAGTGAAAGGACGGAAGGGGAGGCGGTAGGAGATTGAGCGTTCGTATTTTTAGCCGGTGTCTCTTTGGGAGAAATCGGTCTTATACCATCCCATAAAAAGTAGAGGCCGAGGAAAATCAGCAAAAGGTTGCCAATCGTCTGTGCGTATTTTGGGGCGAGAGAATGAGCTGCAAAACTGCCAAGAGTCATTGCAAGAAAGGTTCCTACACAGGAAACGAGAGCGATAATTACATTATACAGAAAAGGAATCCGAATTTTTCGGATTCCATAAGTAATGCCAATTGTCATATTATCAAGATTTGCGGAGCAAGCAAATAAAAAAGCCTCAAAAAATTGCATATGATTGCCTCACCTTCAAATAATTTATAACCCAGTCTATACAAATTTAATTTGAATGGTGCAATCTTGAAAAAAGGTTTCCGCCTTCCTGAGACAGGAAGACGGAAACCTTTTTTGAGGACGATATCAGAAAATCATTTAATTTTTAAAGAGATTCACCAGAGTCGTCTCTGCTTTTTGAGCATCTGCGCGGCCATGGGTTGATTTCATCACAAAGCCAACTAATGCTTTGATCGCTTTTTCTTTGCCGCCGAGATAATCTTTTGCAGCGTTTGGATTCTTTTCGATTGCCTCTTTGCAAAGTCTTTGCAGATCTTCATCGCTGATACCGGCAAGATCTTTTTCTGATAAAAAGTCAGCGGCAGGTTTTCCGGTGTCCAACATTTTTTCCAAAGTGGACTTTACAAGGTTCATCCGAATCTTTCCGTCGTCCAACAATTTGATCAGTTCATGAAGATGTTTGGGGGTAACATTGATTTCGAAAGCTTCCTTGGCACTGTCACTTTCCAAACGGCGGAAAATCTGTCCTAAAATACAGGAAGCGAGCGCTTTCTTATTTTGAATTCCTTCAGAAGCCTGATCAAAATATTGCCAGCAGCGACGGTAACGGAGAAGATTTTTAGCATCCGCTTCGCTGATTTGATATTCTTCAGTGTAGCGATGAAATTTATCTTCTTCCGGCTCCGGCAGAAGAGCCTTCAATTCGGCAATCTTTTCTTTTGGAACATGAATCGTAACGAGATCAGGATCACGGAAATAGCGATAATCCTGCGCATCTTCTTTTCCGCGCATTCCTTCGGTGCAGTCGTTTGTTTCATCGTAGCGGCGAGTTTCCTGTGTAACCTCTTTACCGGCTTCCAAAAGATCGATCTGCCGTGCAAATTCATATTCTACCGCTTTGGTGATGAAGTTGATTGAGTTCATGTTTTTGATTTCGGTACGAGTGCCAAGATTTTTGGCGCCTTTTTCCCTTGTCGAGATATTAACGTCGCATCGCACGGAACCTTCTTGCATTTTGCAGTCGGAGATACCGATGTAGCGCATGATGGACTGAATTTTCTCTACATATTCGCGTACTTCGTCAACCGTACGGAAATCCGGTTCCGTAACGATTTCAATTAAAGGGACACCGCCGCGGTTATAGTCTACATAGGTATTTCCACGGGAATGAACGAGCTTTCCTGCATCTTCTTCAATATGGATACGCAGAATCCGGATTCTGCGTCCGTCAGAAAGATCAAGGTAGCCGTTTTTACAAAGCGGCTGATCGTACTGTGAAATCTGATAAGCTTTTGGCAGATCAGGGTAGACATAGTTTTTACGATCCATTTTGCTTTCTTCTGCAATTTCGCAATGGGTGGAAAGACCCGCCATAATGGCATATTCCACGACCTTTTGATTCAGTTTTGGAAGGGTGCCGGGTAACCCAATGCAGATGGGACAGCAGTGAGTGTTTGGTTCTCCGCCAAATTGGGTGGTACAGCTGCAGAAGATTTTTGTTTTGGTAGCAAGTTCCACATGGGTTTCAAGGCCCACAACCAGTTCGTACTGACTCATTTTTCCACCCCCATTTTTACCGGGCAAAATACGGTATCACGGGCAGCTTTTTCATATTGGTGAGCAGCCCGCAGAATTGTTGCTTCCCCAAATTTTTTACCGATCAGCTGCATTCCTACCGGCATATTGTCTTCGTCTTTTCCGCAGGGAACGCTGATTCCCGGCAATCCGGCAATATTAACCGGTACGGTGCAAATATCCGTGCGGTAATTGTCGACGGCATTTGAGCTGTAATGCTGAGGAAGTGCTGTTACTGGGACAGTGGGGGCAAGAATGATATCACATTTTTGGAAGGCGGATTGGAACGCATCGACGATTTTTCCGCGCAAAATCTGTGCTTTTTTGTAATAGGCGTCATAGTAGCCGGAAGACAACACATAAGTGCCAAGGAGAATTCGGCGCTGAACTTCTGCGCCGAAACCTTCACTTCGAGTTTTGCAGATCATTTCATTAAGATCATTGTAACGTTCCGTCTTGTAACCGTAACGGATTCCATCATAGCGGCCGAGATTGGAAGAAGCCTCTGCACAAGCCAAAATATAATAGACAGGCAGCGCATACTGAAGTTCTGGTAAAGCGAGAGGAATCAGTTTACAGCCGAGTTCCTGATAGGTTTTCTGAGCGTCTTCCAATGCTTTTTGAACGCCGGGGCGCAGACCTTCGTAATATTCTTTCGGAATACCGATTTTCATGCCTTTGATGGATTGATTTAAACTTTCAGCACAGGGAGCCCCTTTTCGTCCGCTGCAGGTGCTGTCACGTTCGTCATAAGATGAGATCGCATCAAAGACCAGTGCGGCATCTTCAGCACAGCCGGCGATCGGCCCAATTTGGTCGAAGGAACTTGCAAATGCGATCAGACCATAACGAGAGACTGCACCGTAGGTTGGCTTTAACCCGACAACACCGCAGAAAGAAGCAGGCTGCCGAATAGAACCGCCGGTATCGCTGCCCAATGCGTAAGCGGCGAGATTTGCGCAAACAGCGCTGGCGCCGCCGCCGGAAGAACCGCCGGGAACCCGCTTTAAATCGTGTGGATTCTTGGCGCCGCCGTAGCAGCTTGTTTCACAAGTGGAACCCATTGCAAATTCGTCCATATTGGTTTTGCCGAGAAGAATCGCATTTTGTGCTTTTAAAGTTTCCCAAACTGCAGCGTCATAGATTGGGGTGTAACCGCTCAAAATTTTAGAGCAGCAGGTCGTTGGAATCTTGTTGGTGCTGAGATTGTCCTTTAAGGTCATCGGTACGCCTTCCAGAGGGGAAAGTGGCTTTCCGGCGGCAATTTTCTGATCCACTCTTTTTGCAGCGGAAAACGCTTCTTGGGGAGTGACAGTCACATAGGAATTTAAGATCTGGTTATCGCGCTCGATTGCATCCAGATAACTTTTGGTCAGTTCTTCACAGGAATATTCCCTGTGAAGGAGCCCTTCCTGAATTTTTCGAATCGTACTGTAAGAATCCATTTGTTTCCTCCTTATGACCGCTTCTTTACGAGAAAACAGCCGTCGTCCTGATCCTGCGCATTTTTTAGAATTTCTTCTTGCGGCAGGCTTTCCTGTATGGTGTCTTCACGAAACACATTAGAAAGACCGTTAATATTATCAAAATCGTTCTGATCTGCGGGAATGGAATTGATGGTATCCGCAAAATCAATGATGGAATTCATTTCTTCCGCAAGATTTTGAAGCTTTTCGGGTGGAATAGAAAGTTTTGCAAGCTTTGCAAGACTCAACAGTTCTTCATGGCTGACCATAAGGTTCCTCCTTTTGCCGGGTTTAAAAATTGTGCAGTCAAGAGGGGAAAAGAAAATTCCCATGCTGGCTGCACAAATGATTCCGGCGGATTATTTAATATGCGGTTGATCCGCTAATAACGGTTCATTATTTAGATGCGCGTTTTTCCTCGATATGCCGAACAAGCTGCATAACGAAGGCGACTAAAGCACAGAGCAGAGCCAGTTTGACCAAGGTGATTGCGAGGTAGCCCAGCCCTTTGATCAGTGTTAAGATCAAAACGCAGGCAACAACGATTACGACTGCAAGAGAAATAGTCTGTTTAAAATGGGAAATCTAAACTTTAAACAGACTATTTCTCTTGCA
>DIQY01000078.1 GCA_002424295.1 Ruminococcaceae bacterium UBA5450
TATTCTGATTGATCGAAAGTCCCAACAAAATCCCCTGCTGCTTTCGATCTTCGGGGACCAGCGCAATTCCAAGATCGATGGCGTTACGCGGATTTTTCGGATTGATTTCTTTTCCCTTCAAAAAAATTTGGCCGGAGGTTTTTTGTACCATGCCGAAAAGTACTTGCGCAAGCTCTGTGCGGCCTGCGCCGATGAGGCCGCCAAATCCAAGAATTTCCCCCTTTTTGACCGAGAACGAAATATTCTGGTCGCCGTTTCCATATAGATTTTTCACTTCAAGTAAGGTTTCGTCCTGAATGCAGTCTTTTCTGGGTGGGAATTTTTCCTGCAGCGTTCTGCCGACCATCAAATTTACTAGTTCGTCAACATTGGTTTCTTTGGTGTTGACGGTTTTTATGTAGTTGCCGTCGCGCAGGACGGTGACGCGGTCGGACAGGCGGAAAATTTCTTCCATCCGGTGAGAGATATAGATAATCGAGACCCCATAACTCTTAAGCGCGTCGATGGTTTTAAAGAGGCTTTCGGTTTCACCGTTGGTAAGCGGGGCCGAAGGTTCATCCATGATGAGCAGCTTTACATCCTGCTGGATGGCCTTTGCGATCTCTACCATCTGCTGATAGCCTACCGAAAGATTGCGCACGAGGGTGTTGGGGTTAATATGAATGTGGAGACGCTGGAATACTTTTTCGGATTCTTCAACCATCTTTTTGCGGTCAATCATGATGCCGTTTCGGATAGCGCGGCCGAGAAAAATATTTTCCGCTGCGGAAAGGTCCCCAACCAGATTAAACTCCTGATAGATGATGGCGATTCCGTTTTGGATTGCAAGCCGGGGGGTCATGGAGTGAAAAGTCTGTCCGCTGGTGATGATTTCTCCGGAATCCGGAATCACAGCGCCGCTGCAGCACTTAATCAGCGTCGATTTTCCAGCGCCGTTTTCTCCGACCAGGGCATGAATTTCGCCTTTTTTGACGTCGAGGGATACGTCGTTCAGAGCGACCACGCCGGGATAGGTTTTTTTAATATGATTTAATTGCAGAACATATTCAGAATCTTCCATAAAAGCGATCCTCTTTTCTTTGACAAATCATCATCAGTTCACGAAAACAATTTTACAGCATTTTTGCGGGAAAATGATAGAAAAATCAAAATTTTGTGATGAAGAATGCCCCCGAAAGACACGTAAAGAGTATAAAAACGTGTTTTGTGGGGGGCACTCATCTCCATCATCTTGCATCCGGAAAACCGGCCCAACGATCAAATGCGGGCTGGTTCTACCGCTTGTTTTTTCAATGCACTGAGGAATTTTAGTCCGATGTATCGGCAGATTTTATTTTGAATAATACTGCGAAGCATTTTCAGCCGTTACAGGGAAAATATCTCTGTAAACATCGCGGCTGTCAAAAGTACCGCCCGTGCCGAGCTTTGTGATCAGCTGATAGCAGCTTTCACCGATAACCTTCGGGGTTCCGGTTACCATAACGGACATTCTGTTTGCTTCACCGTTCAGCATGGCTGCCAGTTCCTGGTCGGTTGCATCCGCTGCAAAAATACCTACATTATCGGCAATTTTGTTGGCGGATTTCAAAGCTTCGTTTGCGCCAACAGCGCCGCCGCCGCCGATGCAGCAGACAACTTTTACATCGGGATGTGCCTGAAGAATTGTCTCCATAGCGTCTTGACCTTGGGTTGCATTAATAGCTGGCTGCTGTGCAACTACTTTTGCGTTAGGAGCTTTTTCTTTGAGCGCTGCCAGAATCCCGTTTTCTCTTTCAAGAAGAATTGCGGTCTGAGGATAATCCAGCACGGCGACTTCGCATTTGCCGTCGGTGAATTTGTCGTTGATGAATTTGCTGGCCTGCTCGCCGATCATATAACCGAGTTTCTGGTTATCAATGACCCAGTTGATATCGGTGTTTTCCATTTCGTTATCCCAGCACATTACTTTAATGCCGGCGTCGCGTGCCTCTTTGCAGACGTTTTCGATCGCGTTCGGGTCAGAGGGGTTTACCATGATGACGTCGCATTTGCTGCTGATAAAGTTTTCGATCTGCTCAATCTGCTTTGATGAGGTATCTCCGCAGTCGGTGTAGGTCAGGGTATTTCCGTCTTTATCGGCCATGTCTTTCATGGTGGTACATGCTACGGACCAGACCTGATTGCTAAGACTCTGGACGGTGATACCGATTTTGAGTTTTTTACCTGCTGCCTGCGACGTGGATGTTGTTGAAGCAGTACCTGAAGCTGCTTGACTGCTTGCTGTAGAGCTGCTGCCGCAGCCACCCAGCAGGGATGTGATAAGCAGAGCGCTCATCACGGTTGCTAATAACTTCTTTTTCAATGTGATTTCCTCCCACTTATAATTTTTAAAATAATCTGCTCATCAGATTATTTTAATGACTGATTTTACAACGGTATCCTTATTGTGAACACTCTCATCCATGGCTCTTTGAATATCATCAAAGTCATAGACATTGGTAACAACGCCTTTCAGATTTACTTTTCCGCTGGAAACAGCATCGATTGCAACAGGATAGATATGTCTATAGCGGAAGACTGTTTTAAAGGTGAGCTCTTTATCAAGTGCCATGCTCATGGGCAGGGTGATTTCTCCGCTCTTGCTATAGCCTACAAATACGATCGTGCTTCCCTTTTTGGCAACCTTGATCGCTTGGCGGGATGTAATTTCGGTTCCAGCTGTTTCAATCGAAAGATCGATGCCTTTCTGATGCGTCAGTTCCATAATCTTTTGAACGGCGTCTTCGTCTTTTCCATTGATGACTTCGGTTGCGCCCAATTCTTTGGCTTTATTGAGGCGGTTCTGCATCACGTCGACTACATAGACGGTGGAGACCCCCATGGCCTTTAAAGCCATCATGGACATCAGCCCAATGCAGCCTGCACCGAATACCGTTGCGGTCTGACCCAGATGGGCATTGCCCTGTCTTGCCGCATGGAACCCGACGGAGAGCGGCTCAATCAAAGCCCCTTCCATGGTATCCATGTTGTCCGGCAGCTTAAAGCACAGATCTGCTTCGTGGGCAACATACTGCTGAAAAACGCCGTTTACGGGCGGGGTGGCAAAAAAGATCACATCGGGGCAAAGATTGTACCGGCCAGTTTTGCAGAATTCGCAGTGCCCGCAGGTCTTTCCGGGTTCCAAAGCCACCCGGTCCCCAACTTTTAGATTCGTAACATCTTTCCCTACTGCAACAACCGTGCCGCCAGCTTCATGCCCTAAAACATAAGGCGGCTTTACAATATAATCGCCGATTCTTCCAAATTCGTAATAATGAAGATCAGAACCGCACACGCCCACATACTCCACTTTGACAAGAGCTTCGTCATCTTTGGGCTGCGGGACATTTTGCAATTCAAATCCCATTTTTTCGATGTCCAGCATAACGGCAACTTTCATCTTTTTATTCATAAAATCACTCCTTTTTTCAAGAAAATTAAAGACTTTAATAAAAAGATTTAATAATCTATTAGCAGAATACATCTACAAAATCATTTTGTCAACATCAATTTTATTAGGGAAAACGACCAATTATTTCAAATAAATTGTTCAAAATGAAAATTAATTATGAAAACAGCTTTTGAAAACAAAAAATCATGTGGTTTTTAGAAAAAAAGATGTTTATCTTCACTGAACAATCCGAAATTTTTTATTCCATTTCTACAAAATTAGAATAATCAAATTCTAAGATTGTATTTTTTCAAAATATAGAATACAATAATTTTATTAAATGGTTTTATAAAACGGTTAATTAAATGGCGAAACTTTTATTGCTATAAAAAAGAGAGCTGAATTTTGTAAGATGGAAAAATCACCAAAGGAAGTTCAAACAAAGCGAAAGAATAAAATTAAAATTGTCCATTATATCTATCGGCGCGGCCACGCTTCGAAGGTGGATATTGCAAATGATTTGGGGCTCAGTATGCCTACGGTTCTTCAGAATATCAAAGAGCTGAGCGATGCAGGCGTCGTGGAAGAAGTAGGAAATTATCAATCCACCGGCGGAAGAAAGGCAAAGGCGCTGTCGATTGTTGCCAATATTTGTTATGCAGTGGGGGTGGATATTACAGCCAATCATCTGGGGTTTGTAATGATTGATGCAAAGGGCACCATACTGTCGAATACCCGGCAGAGGATGCGGTATGAAGATACATTTTCCTATTATCAAGAGATTTCCGAGAGAATTCAAACCTTTATCGATGACACGCTTGAGGACCCAAAAGAGCGCGAAAAGATCGCGGGAATCGGTGTTTCCATTCCTGGCATCATCGATAAAGCGAATCATATTCTTTTAAAATCGCACGCGCTGAATGTTTCTAATATCAGCCTTTTAAAGATGAGCCAGTTTCTCCCCTATAAAGTTGTCTTTGATAACGATGCAAATTGCGCGGCCTATACCGAGATTTCTGATCCTAATAAAAATGTGATTTATCTTTCTCTCAATAATACCGTCGGAGGTGCCATCAGCTATAACGGAAAATTATATGAGGGCGATCATTTAAAAAGCGGAGAGTTTGGACATATTATCATTGTTCCAAACGGCGAAAGATGTTACTGCGGAAAAAAAGGATGCGTCGACTGTTATTGTTCGGCCTTGCGCCTTTCTTCTCATACGGGCGGCAATCTGGAAAAATATTTTATCGAGCTAAAAAACGGCAACCACGATTTTGAAAAAATCTGGAACGATTATCTTTATATGCTCGCTTTGACCGTATCCAATCTGCGGATGGCCTTTGACTGCGATATCATTATTGGCGGCTATGTAGGCGGGTATCTTAAAGACTATCTCATCGATCTTAGTAAACTTGTGATGCAGATGAATAAATTTGATTTTGATACCTCTTATCTGCGGTGCAGTAAATATCATATGGAAGCTTCTGCATATGGCATTGCCATGTGGCTGATTCAGAAGTTTTACGATACCATCGGATAAAAAACAGTGCAGCATCAAAAAATGGACGGCACATGAGTAAAACATGTGCTGTCCATTTTTTCTGAGAAGTTTATTCCGTCATAAAATGCTTATTTTTGCTATAGAGCTCCGATGCGTGAAAATGCTGCTGATCCGTGATGCCATCACGCAGACTTTTTGATAAAAGCTGTGCTTCCGCTACATCCGGAATTCCCGAGAGCAGCCGGAGTCCCTGGCGCGCATAGCTGGCAGAAGAAAAAGTCAGTAAAGTTTCCAATTCCCGATTATGCTGCTGGGTGCGTTCCAGATACTGGCGGATAGCCATGCTGACAAAACAGAGGATAGCACCCTCTAAAGGAGACTGCAGACGGATGTTGCTTTTTTGCGCGTCTTTGAGACTATTGATGGCAGCTTCAAAATTTCCGTCCTGTATCTGATAATAGGCGGTAAAAGCGGCCGCTGCGGTACAGCCCCAAAGTTCTCCGGTAAGCTGAGACAGTTCATATCCGCGCAGAAACAGCTGCTGTGCCCGCAGATGATCTTCCATAAAGAAAGTGGTTCGCCCGTAATGAATATAAACCCAAACAGCTCCTGGCCACGGGCCTTTTTCGGAACCATCCAGCGTATCCAATGCTTTTTTAAAATAGGAGCAGGCATTTGCATAGTCCTGCCGTTGGCGGAACAGTCTTCCGCAGGCGCTGTTTGCTGCGGCAAGTTGAATTCGCGCCGCAGTGGAGGGAAGCTGCTTTTCAAGCTTTTCAATGGCCTCTAGAAAATAGTATCCGCTTTTATCGTAGTCGCCGCGCAGACAGAAGCAGGCGCCCCGCAGACGCTGAAATTGTGCGGAAAGCACGGGGTCTCCGCTTTTTTGAAGGAGGCGCGTTCCTGCAGCGGTATAGCGTTCCGCAAGGCTGAGCGATTGCCGGTAAAGAGCACAGGAGGCCAGTAAGTAGCAGGCGCGAATCATTACGTTATGGCTTCGGTCTTCACTGCCTGCGGCACTGAGAGTTCCCAATACCGTGCTTCCTTTTTCAAAATCCCCATGAAATAAAAGCAGCCGTCCGCGGATAAGAATCAGCTGGTTCTCCAAAGCCGGCAGAGCGCTTGCTTCTTGTACAGACTGCTGAAGATCAGAGAGCTCCTGTTCGCACTGTAAAAGTTCTTCCTGAAGCTTTTCCGAGGGGACAAACGAAATCTTTTCGCAGGGAACGCAGGGAAAGGGCTCACAGCTGCGTGTGCTTTCCAAATCGAGGGCGTGAATCCGGCAGCTTAGAGAGCGAATGGAATCGCCGCCCAAATAGAAATGCCGTGCTGCACGGCGGCAGATATTGCTTTGCACCGGCAGTCCATCTCCGGTAAAAAGCTGTGCAATTCGCAGATGCAGGGGACTGTGCTGAAAATAGTTGAGCCGGTCATAGACCAATTTCCGGATGCGTTCATGAAAAAACCGATAGGTAATTTCACTGCCGTCCCGGTATTCTTCGATCAGATGGCGACGCAGCAGCTCTTCCAATCCGGAAGAAAGGGCGGCCTCGTTGCCGTTGAGAAGTTCCAGCAAAATTTCGCAGGGAGCATCCTGCTGAAAAACAGAGATGAGCTCGGCAATGTGAATGGTGTTTTCGTCCAGCCCAGATAGACATTCCATTAGAATATCGTCAAGGCTGTTAAGCGTCTCTTTGGTGCTGCCATTGCGGAGAAAAGCGCGGGTCAGTTCCATCAAAAGAGAAAAATTTCCGCCGGTTTCATCATAAAAACAGCTTTGCAGCTGCAGAGCGGCTTCTTTGCCGAGCTCATTTTGGATGAGCATATTGGTTTGTTCCCGTGTGAGAGGCAGAAGCGAATGCTCCTGCAGAAGATTATCCGCAGTGTCGCACTGCAGGGATTTTTGTAGAGAGGGGCTTCCGCCGCCGCTGCAGGTTAAAATCATCATCAGGCCGCCGGTCCCGAGATGCCGCATAACGGTATCCATCAGCGAAAGACTGTCTGGATCCATCCACTGCAGATTTTCGAGAATCAAAAGAATTTTGTGCCGCCTGGTAAGCATCCCCAGCATAATCATCAGGCTGTCTCTCAGGGGCTCATCCAATTTTCGGAGCAGACGCGTAGCCCCTGCTTCTCCGCCTTCGCGAAAAACCGAAAAGGCTTGGCCAAGCCGGGCCCTTATTGGCCCTGAAAGAGAGAGGTTTTCCCGCTGAATCAGTTCTGCAAGAGGAAGCATTACACGGTCCCAAGGGGCAAGCGGCATCAGCTTTTCGGATTGCAGGCAAGCACAGCGGATCACAAGAAAAGAAGATAAATCAATACTCTGCAGCAGATAATCGATCATTTCTCCTTTTCCGGAGCCTACATCTCCCATCAAAAGCTGAGAACAGTGGCGGGCAGCCTCTAAGCGAAAAGAATCCAGCGCAGCCCGCAATTGAGCGTAAATGTTTTCGCGCCCCACCAGAACAGGCGCAGAAGAGGAATGTTCAGGGAGAAGCGTGGTATCGTTCCATTCATTCATGATCTCATAATAAAGGACGGTAGTCGTTTCCATGGGTTCGGTGCCCAATTCCTCTGAAAGACGCTTCTTTAAATCCTGATAGATCTGGGTAGCGCGCACATATTGCTTTTCCTGTCTCTGAAGTTCCATGAGAAAAGCGCACATGGTTTCGTCGAGGGGTTCTTCCCGCAGAAATTCTTCTGCCCAGCAGATCGCTTGCTTACGGTTGCCGCATTTTAGGCAAGCCTGCGCCTGATCCGAAATTTTATGCAGATATTGTTCGTGCAGTTTATCACGGGTGCGGCTGAGCCATTCTTCATAGGAAAAGGCGTGCTTTACGGAAAAGCCCTGCAAAAAAGGCCCTGCATAAGCGGAAAAATCACCATCCTGTATAAAGCGGTCATAATCGCAGGTGTATTCCCAATCTGGGTTGATAATGACAAGCGATTTCTGGGGAGAGATCAAAAAATCACCCCCCAGAACTTTTTTCAGAGTATAAAGCGCATTGCGCAGATTTTTAAGTCCCGTAACATCATCGTAGCTTTCCCAAAGAAGAGCAATCAGCTCTTGTCTAGTGGCGCTGTGCTGCACAAGCATATAGTAAAGCAGTGCTTCCGCCCGCCGATATGGGAACGTGAGCAGCTGACCGTTCAATTCTACAGAAGGGCTTTTTAAAAGAGTGGCTTTCAGCATATGGATCCCCCCTATTTATTCTTAATATCAGTATAATAAATTAAAAACTTTTGAGCAATAAAAGATTTTGTTTTTGTTGCAGAGAAGGGGGCCTTGCCTATATAATAGACGCTGTGGAAGATTATCGGAGAGGAGTGCATTTTGATTGAAATTAGAGCAGATTATTGAATCGGTCCCAAATTTTAGCGAGGGCAGAGATCTGAGCAAAGTCGAAGAGATCGTCGATTGTTTTCGGGCAAAACCGGGCGTTAAGCTATTGGATTATTCTACAGATCCGGATCACAACCGCTGCGTTGTGACGGTGTTGGGCAATCCGGAGCCGCTTAAAAAAGCGATGATTGAGGCGGTGGGAGCGGCAGTACGTCTGATTGATATGACAAAGCATGAGGGAGCGCATCCGAGAATTGGCTGTGTGGATGTGATTCCATTTATTCCTGTGCGTGACTGTACCATCGAGGATGCAGATCGGCTGGCAAAAGCAGTGGCAAAAGAAGCCGCCGAGCGGTTTGGACAGCCATTTTATCTTTATGAAAAATCCGCTTCTGCTCCCTATCGTGCAGACCTTGCGGCGATCAGGCAGGGCCAGTTTGAGGGCCTTGCGGAAAAGATGAAGGATCCACGCTGGAAACCGGATTTTGGTCCTTCTACCATGCATCCTACCGGCGGTGCCACAGCGATCGGCGCAAGGATGCCGCTGATCTGCTTTAATGTGAACCTCGATACGCCGAATGTGGAAATTGCGAGAAAGATCAGCAGAAGAGTGCGCAGCATTAACGGCGGATACAGGTTTGTAAAGGCGATGGGAATTTCTTTGGATGAACGGGGCCTTGCGCAGGTTACCATGAATTTGACCGATTATACGCAAAGCTCCATGTACAGTGTTTTTGAAGCAATCAAAATGGAAGCCAGAAGATACGGCGCTAGGGTCCTTAACAGCGAGATCGTGGGGACTATACCCATGCAGGCGCTGGTAGACTGTGCCCAGTATTATCTTCAGATCGATGATTTTTCCATTGATCAGGTTTTGGAAACCCATTTATAAGTAAAAAGGACTGCAGTATTACTGCAGTCCTTTTTATTAGGGAGAATTTATGTCAGTCGGTTTTCTGAAAATGATTTCGGGTGTTGCCAACCTGATAAAAAGAGCCGCAGATATAGACGGCTCTGTTTTGTGGGGGCAGCAGTTAAGTGCAAGCTTTCAAATCATAACGGCGTGGTTTTTGCAGTCATCATGCCAAACAAAAACTGATTTTATGGGTTAAAAGACAATGGAAAAACCCTAGGAGGAGCATTTTTTCGCGTTATCCGATTACCTGCTTTTTATGAACCGAAAGTATCTTCGAAACCACGCCCAGTGTCAAAAATTGAGCGATTCCCACCGCAAAGGTTTGAACTGATCTGGTCGCTAAAAGCGGCAGATACGGCGAGGAATACCAAATCGAAATCCAGAACGAATTGAGAAAGAGACTTAGAAAAAGCTGATTTACGGCCACGCAGCCCAAAATGCGAAGGGATGTCTGTTTTTTATGCAGAAATATTGCATAGACAATTCCGGTGAGAAAGGCAGTCAGGGTAAATCCGGGGAAATAGGGGCCCACCGGGAATAAGATCGTGCCGATGATATCGCTCAGTGCCGCCACAGCGCAGGATCCTTTCATGCCGAAAAGAATCGCTGCTACAGCCACCGGCAGAAAGCTAAAGCCAATTCTGATATTCCATGCGGAGATCGAGCAGAACCGGGCGAGAAATACCGTCATTGCAACGAGAAGCGCAGTCGTTGTTATGGTTTGGGCATCGAATTTTTTCATGAAAGTCCCTCCCTGTGCAGATTGCCACAGCAGGAGAGAGAAAGCTCTTGCTGATAGCAGTGAATGCAGGTACAATTATCGTGCTACGAAATGGCTTCTTTGTCTTGCGACGACTTCCCATCCGCAGGCACCTAACGCACTGCCCCTATTCTGTCTGACTTTTTGTTTAAAAGAGGCCAGTGATCTTTCCGGATTCGTCAATGTCGATCTTATCTGCAGCGGGAACTTTTGGCAGGCCCGGCATTGTCATGATGTCGCCGGCCTGCGCTATCAAAAATCCAGCGCCGGCGTTGACTTTCAGATTTTTCACCGTGATGCGGAAACCATTCGGTGCGCCGAGAAGTGCTGCATCGTCTGAGAAGGAGTACTGGGTTTTTGCCATGCAGATCGGCAGCTTATCAAAATGCAGATCAGTAAGGAGCTTGAGCTGCTTTTTGGCAGGGCCCGTCAGATCGACGCCGTCCGCGTGATAAATCTTCTTCGCAATGGCATTGAGTTTGTCGGGAATCGAATCGTTTACGTCATAGCAGAACCGACACTCGCTCTTTGTTTCGCATAGCCGCAGAACTTCTTTTGCCAGAGCTTCTCCGCCTTCACCGCCTTTTGCCCAGACTTCGCTCAATGTTACATTGACGCCTAATTCGTGGCATTTCTGCTTGATGAGGTTTAATTCGGCAGGAGTATCGGTGGAGAAGGCATTGATTGCGACTACGCAGGGCAGCCCAAAGACTTTTGTGATGTTTTCCACATGGCGCAGGAGGTTTGGCAGTCCCTTTTCCAAAGCAGCGAGATCTTCTTTTCCGAGGTCTTCCTTTTGCACGCCGCCATGATGTTTTAATGCACGCACGGTAGCGACGATCACCGCTGCGTCAGGAGTGAATCCACCGGCGCGGCATTTGATATCGATGAATTTTTCAGCACCCAGGTCGGCGCCGAATCCGGCTTCCGTCACCACATAATCGGCAAGCTTTAATCCAGTCTGTGTGGCGGAGATGGAATTGCAGCCGTGGGCGATATTGGCAAAGGGGCCGCCGTGAATCAGAGCGGGCGTATGTTCCAGTGTCTGTACAAGGTTCGGTTTGATGGCGTCCTTTAAAAGAGCCGCCATGGCACCTTCGGCATGAAGATCGTGGGCTGTGATGGGTTCGTCATTTCTCGTATAGGCGACTACCATTTTTGCAAGCCGCGCTTTGAGGTCTAAAAGGCTGGTAGAGAGGCACAGCACCGCCATGATCTCCGAAGCTACCGTAATATCGAAGCCATCTTCACGGGGAACGCCGTTGGCTTTTCCACCAAGGCCGCAGACGATGTGACGAAGCTGGCGGTCATTCATATCCACGACGCGCTTCCAGACAATCTTGCGCACGTCGATATTGAGCGCGTTTCCCTGCTGGATGTGGTTGTCAATCAGGGCTGCCAAAAGATTATTGGCAGCACCGATGGCATGAAAATCGCCTGTAAAGTGAAGGTTGATTTCTTCCATGGGGATGACCTGCGCATAGCCGCCGCCGGCAGCACCGCCTTTTATGCCGAATACTGGGCCGAGGCTGGGCTCACGCAGACAGACAACAGTAGATTTTCCGAGTCGGGAAAGGGCATCTGCCAAACCGACGCTGGTGGTGGTTTTTCCCTCACCCGCAGGAGTTGGATTGATGGCGGTGACGAGAATCAGCTTGCCTTTTTTAGGCTTTTCTTTTAACGAATGAATGTCGAGTTTTGCTTTTCCGCGCCCGTATAATTCCAAATTGTCTTTCGAAATCCCCAGCTTTTCCGCAATCTTTTCGATTGGCTCCATAGTTGCTTCCTGGGCGATCTCGATATCGGTCTTCATAACGATAATTCCTCCTTTTGTCGGTCTCACGAATGAGTGCCGGATAAAAAATGATGAAGATAACGCCCGAGAGCGAAATCATTTTCGGACCCGGGCATGGTGATCTTCTGATGAAATTGTAGAAATGATTTTTAAACCGGAGCTGAGAGCAATGTATCTATTTCGGCAATCATAAAAATGGAAGATTCATGGCTCTTTAAAAGCAGAGGCGCGGAAAATTCCGAGATCATCACAGCTTCTTTGCAGAAAAACGCTTGAGAAGCAGTTCCCGCAGAGAGCGTTCCGCTGCCTTTTGCCACATAGGCGACCATCGTATGACGATGATCGTTTGTGAGGGGGGCTGTCGGAATGGTCATTTCTGTATTTTCGGCCAGATGCAGGCAGAAAAGATTCCCCTTGCAGGTCCCTTTTCGCAGCATCAGGTTAAAATCTACACAGGTTCCTTCGGAATGGGTGGTACTACCGCCGTCAAACGCGTGAATTTCATAGGGAGAAAGCGAGAGAACTTTTCCGCCGTCATGAGAAAGATGTATTTTTCCTTTTAATAGGGAAATATAGCGGGAATAATTTGGCAGCATGGTAAAATTCGATTCCTGAATTTTAACGGTGGCAGTGCTGAGACGCCAAAAAAAATCACGTTCGGCGTATTGTGCATTTGGGGGGCCGATCGCAATCTGCGAAGTGGTTCCGCCGCTCCAATTGCTGACGATAAAATCGGAGGGGGAAATATGACGGATCAGCGGTTCCATAAAAAGCCTTCTTTCCAAAAATGAGTCGGTCAAAGAGAAGTTACGACGTTTAGGTAGATGCTGTCGGCTGCTTTTATGGCTTTTTCCAACAAAGCCGCTCCGCTTTTGCGATAGGTATCGACAAATTCGGAGTCTTTGATTCCGCCGAGATTGATGAGAACGTTAAGCCATGCGCATTGTGCAGCTGATTTGAGGCTGAGCGCGGCGCAGCCAAGGTCGCTTTTGGTGCTTACATTGGAGCGATCCAAAATGCCGGTCACAAGATCCAGCGTTTCGCAGGCGAGTTCCATTATTTCAAAAGGAGTCTCGGTGCAGCCTTTGAGAGCCTTTTGCAGGGCTTCGCTGCGCACTGCTTTTTCATCGTCGGTGTTTTTCGGCATGGCGAAAACAGCGCTGACCTTATGAAAAGCGTCGGTATCCCGGTCAAGAACGTCCAGATAACGTTCTTTGAGCACGTTAGCTTTCTGCTCGGTTTCTTTTGCCAAATCCTCAAATGCAGCGTATTTTTTCTTTCCCTGTGTCAGCGCACATACCATTGCGGTAAGAGCCGCACCCAAAGCCCCTTCCAGCGCAGCAGCGGAGCCGCCCCCTGGAGCCGGCTCGGAAGAGGCCATCAGATTGGTAAAACCGGTGACGGTATCGTCAACAAGCTTCATTTTTATATTCTCCTTTATGATTTAACCGTTGATAAGATGATTTTCCATGACCTGTTTGTGATAGTCAAAGTTTTCGATCTTCAGATAATATTCCGCACAGTCCACCAGGGCTTTTGCAGGGGTCAAACCGACGACTTCGCTGCCGATAATCGGAACACCCCAGCGCTGTGCTTCGGCACGGATAACTTCGAATACTCGGTAGAGCGGGGTGCCTTCGTAGTTTACCATGTTCATGGAGACCTGCGCTACATTGCGGTCTTCCAAAAGCAGGCCGATTGCTTTGCAGTATTTGAATCCGCCGGAAGAAGCACGGACTACCTTTGCAATTTTCTTGGCGATCTGTACGTCGGAAGTGCCAAGGTTCACGTTGAACGCAACCAGCGGCATCCGGGCGCCGATTGCGGTAATGCCGGCTGTCGGATGAATTTTGCGCTCGCCGTAGTCGGGCTTCCATTCGGGCAGCAGAAGTTTTTCGGGCATTCCTTCAAACTGGCCTTTGCGAACAGTGGCAAGATTTTTGCGCTCGGGCGTTGTAGCGGAATCTTCGTAGAGAAAGCTGGGAATCTGCAGCTCTTCCCAAATACGTTTTGCAACGCGTTTTGAGAGCTCGACGCACTCCTCAACGGTCATGCCGATTGTCGGCACAAACGGAATGACGTCGGTAGCACCCATGCGGGGATGAGCGCCTTCATGCTTTCTCATATCAATGAGTTCTGCAGCTTTTTTGCAGAGCTGAAAGGAGACTTCTTCGATTCCTTCGGGGGAACCTACCAGAGTAAATACGGAACGGTTATGCGTGGGGTCGGACTGCACATCCATCAAGGTGCAGCCCGGGACGCTTTTTGCAACAGCGACTAAAGCATCGAGAACTGCCTGGTTGCGGCCCTCACTGAAATTTGGAATACACTCAACAAGTTTTGCCATTTTTAATGATCCTCCTATGATTTAGTTTTATCAAAAGAAAGGTGTTTTGCAAAAGAAATCAGCCGGTGACCGCATGAACAAACGTCTTAATAAACCAGATCGTTTGCGGCTGATAGATAATGTCTACGAGGAATGCGCCGACGATTGGGACGATCATCATTGCGCGACGGGACATTCCGTAACGCTCGTTAATTGCAGTCATATTGACAATGGCAGACGGGGTTGCGCCAAGTCCGTGACCGCAAAGGCCGGCACACATAACAGCGGCATCGTAGTTTTTACCGAGAATGCGGAAGATAACAAAGTAGCTAACAAGAACCATAAAGATTACCTGGCAGACGAGGACGATCAGCACGCCGCCGACGAGATCTGCAAGCTCCCACAAACGCAGCGTCATCATTGCAATTGACAGATATAAGTTCAGCATGACGTCGCCGATGCCTTCGACCAGCGAGAAATCGAATTTATAAAAATGAGATTTTTCATTGAGATTGCGCAGAATGACCGCGATAAACATTGCGCCAACATAAGTAGGGAAGCTCATGCCGATCAGACTGCCGATCCATCCGGAAACCACCATGCCGAGAGCCATGCAGACGAGAATAGCGGTTACGTTTTTCATAACGTCGAGGCCATTGCGCTTTTCAGAAGTTGTAGCGTTTACAGAGGCGACGCCGGTGTCAAAGTTTTCACTTTCGTCGGGCTTGAGGTGATATTTTTCGATCAGTCTGCGCCCGACCGGCCCGCCAACCAAAACAGCCGAAATCAATCCGAATGTAGCGGTGGCAGCGCCGACCAAGGGAGCGGGAGCATAGCCCATCTGCGCGAATGTACTGCCATAGGCAAGCGCTGCGCCGTGGCCGCCGATCATGGAGATCGCACTGGCTAATAAGGAATAGGGCGCCTGCAGGCCGATTGCAGAACCGACTGCAATACCGATAATGTTTTGGAAGATGGAAACAACGCCTGCGCAGAGCCAGTAAATAATCAGCAGCAGACCGCCTTTTTTGAGCAGTGCAAAGCTTGCACCCAATCCGACTGTGGTAAAGAATGCCAGCATGAACGGATCCTGAAAAGACGAGTCAAACTTAAAGGCGAACGTTCCGCTCATATGGCCGAAAAAGGTGATAAACATAAACAGAAAACCACCTACCACCGGCGCGGGAATACAGTATTTGCGGAGAAAACTAACTTTGCTGTTTACAAAGTAGCCGATCAGCAGAAGAACTGCCGCCATAGCGATGGTCATAACGGAGTTGGTACTGATCTGAAGGACATTGTCGATGGTTTCAAAAGTCATTCTAAAAAATACCTCCCTACATAGTTAAAATCCCGTGTTTTGTAGACTCGGTTTCAGCAACCAGCCGAACTCTACTGCTTTCTATTCGAGTATAGCAAAGGTCCGTCAAAGAAACGTCTAATTTTATCCAAGAATCCAATCTATTAAATTTTTACAGGGGCTTTTTTTCTGATCTTTTGACGCAAAAAAACAGGATCACTTAAAAGTTTAAGCAATCCTGCTTCGTTTTACAATGAAATGAAAGGAACGAGAAACTGATTACTTTGTTTTGTGTTGCTTTTTCTGTGGAGATCAAAATACCCCGCTCTTTTTAAGAGAGTGTAACGCTTGTTGTTTACAATTGCTTTTTTCTTGTGCTATAATCGAAACAATAAAAATTTCGGGGGGATTTTCCGAAAAAATCAAAGGAGTGTAGAACCATGAACAGTGATGCAGTCAGAAATGATATGCCTAAACGTGCGCTTTTCCATGCGCTGGGTTTAACCGATGAAGAGATTGAGCGGCCTCTAATCGGAATTGTCAGCTCACAAAATGAGGTTGTTCCGGGGCATATGAACCTGGATAAAATTGTGGAGGCTGTTAAAATGGGTGTTTCCATGGCGGGTGGAACCCCCTTGGTCTTTCCGGCAATTGCGGTTTGCGACGGAATTGCTATGGGACACCGTGGAATGAAATATTCTTTGGTTACCCGGGAACTGATTGCCGACAGCACAGAAGCAATGGCATTGGCCCACGCCTTTGATGCACTGGTGATGGTGCCGAACTGCGATAAAAATGTACCCGGACTCCTGATGGCGGCAGCGCGGCTGAATCTTCCTACAATATTTGTTTCCGGTGGCCCGATGATGGCCGGCAGAGTAGATGGGCAGAAAACAAGCTTTTCCAGTGCAAGTGAAGCGGCAGGCGCTTTTGCTGCCGGAAAAATTGATGAAGCAAAACTCAAAGATTTTGAATATCATACCTGCCCGACCTGCGGTTCCTGCTCCGGAATGTATACCGCAAATTCGATGAACTGTCTGACGGAAGTTCTTGGAATGGGATTAAAGGGGAACGGGACAATCCCGGCAGTCTATTCCGAACGCCTGATGCTTGCAAAGCACGCCGGAATGCAGGTCATGGAGCTCTTAAAGAAAAATATTCTGCCTCGGGATATTATGACAAAAGAAGCGTTTGAAAATGCTTTAACAGTGGATATGGCTCTCGGCTGCAGTACAAACAGTATGCTGCATTTGCCGGCGATCGCCCATGAATGCGGAATTGAGATCGACCTCTCGATTGCAAATCAGATCAGTGATCGCACACCGAATCTTTGCCATTTGGCTCCGGCAGGACACACTTATATGGAAGACCTTAATGAGGCAGGCGGCGTTTATGCGGTGATGAATGAGCTTACGAAAAAGAATCTGCTTCATACCGATTTGATGACAGTTACTGGGAAAACGGTCGGAGAAAACATTGCGCCCTGTAAAAACCGTGATCCCGAAGTGATCCGTCCCATTGACAATCCTTACAGCACGACCGGAGGAATTGCTGTTCTGCACGGCAATCTTGCACCGGAAGGCTGTGTGGTAAAGCGCTCGGCAGTGGCTCCTTCGATGCTCACACATGAAGGACCTGCGCGCGTTTTTGAATGTGAAGAGGATTCAATGGCGGCCATTACCGGAGGAAAAATTAATGAGGGAGATGTCATTGTCATTCGCTATGAAGGTCCCAAAGGCGGACCTGGAATGCGCGAAATGCTGAATCCAACCTCTGCAATTATGGGGTGCGGCCTTGGAGAAAGTGTTGCATTAATTACAGACGGACGTTTTTCAGGTGCGACCCGTGGCGCCGCGATTGGCCATGTCTCTCCGGAAGCAGCAGTCGGCGGCCCGATTGCTTTGGTAAAAGACGGAGACCTGATTTCAATTGATATCATGAAAAATACGCTGGAAGTGCGCGTCTCAGAAGAAGAGATGGCAAAGCGCCGCAAAGAATGGCATGCACCCGAAAAGAAATTAACAGGGTATCTGAAGCGCTATGCAAAATTGGTAACAGACGGAATGCATGGCGCAGTTGTTGATTAAATAAAAAATTAAAAAGAATAGAAAAATCCGGCTGACTCTATGAGAAAATCAGCCGGATTTTTATCTGTTTTTATGATTTTACATTTAACTTTCATTATTAGAATAATAATACTTATAGAAGTTCTTTTAATGCTTCCGGATCCAAAATACAGATGGAGCGGTAGCTGCAGTGAATCCATCCTTTTTCAGAAAAGTGGCGGATTACCCTACTGACCGTTACACGGGAAGACCCGGTCAATTCTGCCAGATCCTGTTGCGTACAGGCAACACAGCCATTCTTCCGGGGAAGCGCTAAAAGCTGCTGGGAGACGCGTGTTTCTGCTGGCAGAAAGCTGATCGTATCTACTTGAGAAGAAAGCATCCGTACCGTCTTTGCCAGAAATTGCAGCATCTGCAGCGCAAGATTCGGAGATTCCCGGAATCGGGTAACTAATTCCGTACGCCCGATCGGAATGACTTCGGCGTTCTCGGTCACTTTTGCAGAGGACATTCTCGGAAGACCATCCAAGAATGCTGCTTCTCCAAAAAGACTATCCGGGGAAAGCTGTGTCAGCGTTTTCTCCATGCCTTTTTCTGAAGTCAGAAAAATTTTTACCTTTCCTGATTTGAGATAATAAAAATAAGAATCCTGCTGCCCTTGAAGATAAAGAATTTCACCTTTTTCATAAGTTTTTGCAGGGAGTCCTTTAATTAGATCCGACCAGCCGTTTTTGGGCGTTTCAAAATGGAAATCCATTCCTTCTTGCATATCAAGTTTCCCCCTTAAAAATTCTTCTTAAATTGTATCATAGTTTACAATTTAATCAACAAAAATCTGTTATACTCAAATCATTCAAAATAAAGGGAGGTCTTGAACCGTGGGAATGACCATGACGCAAAAAATTTTAGCAGCGCATGCCGGCTTAGAAAATGTAACCGCCGGACAACTAATTGAGGCAAAACTGGATCTGGTTTTGGGAAATGACATCACGAGTCCCGTTGCAATCAATGAATTTGAAAAATGCGGTGCACAAAGCATTTTCGATAAGAATCGCATTGCACTGGTTCTTGATCATTTTGTGCCCAATAAAGATATTAAAGCTGCGGAACAATGCCGGCAGACTCGTGATTTTGCTGGAAAATATGATATTAAAAACTTTTTTGATGTAGGCAGGATGGGAATTGAACATGCTCTTTTGCCGGAGCAGGGTTTGGTGGGACCCGGAGACTGTGTAATCGGTGCAGACAGTCACACCTGTACCTATGGCGCTTTAGGCGCGTTTTCCACCGGCGTTGGAAGCACTGATATGGCAGCAGGCATGATCAGCGGAAAAGCATGGTTTAAAGTGCCTTCTGCAATCAAGGTCGTACTAAAAGGGAAGCTTTCGCCCTATGTTTCTGGAAAAGATGTGATCCTGCACCTGATCGGAGAAATCGGTGTGGACGGTGCTCTTTATCAGTCTTTGGAGTTTACAGGCGAAGGGGTCAAAGAACTCTCGATGGACGATCGCCTCTGTATCTCGAATATGGCAATCGAAGCCGGTGCGAAAAACGGGATTTTTCCGGTTGACGATGTGACTTTGGCTTATGAAAAAGGGCGTTTCGAGAGAGAACCAAAAATTTATTCAGCTGACCCGGATGCCGAATATACCCGCGAAGTAACAATCGACCTTGATATACTTCGGCCGACTGTAAGTTTTCCGCATCTGCCGGAAAATACAAAGACGATCGATGAAGCGGCGGGAGTTAAAATGGATCAGGCGGTGATCGGTTCCTGTACAAATGGCCGAATGGAGGATATGCGCACAGCGGCGGCTATTCTGAAAGGACGCAAGGTTGCGAAAGGACTGCGCTGCATTGTGATTCCGGCGACACAGCAGATTTATCTGGACTGTCTGCGGGAAGGACTTTTGGAAATCTTTGTTGAGGCGGGAGCAGTTGTCAGTACGCCTACCTGCGGCCCCTGTCTTGGCGGCTATATGGGAATCCTCGGAAAAGGGGAACGCGCGGTTTCTACAACCAATCGGAATTTTGTCGGGCGTATGGGCCATGTAGAAAGCGAAGTTTATCTGGCAAGCCCTGCGGTTGCGGCGGCAAGTGCGGTAACCGGAGTTTTGACTGATCCTGCCAAACTGCCTGCGGTTGACTAAAGAAAGGAGCATGTCTTTATGATTGCTAACGGAACGGTTCATAAGTATGGAGACAATGTAGACACGGATGTTATTATTCCGGCCCGATATTTGAATACGGCTTCTCATGAGGAGCTTGCAAAGCACTGCATGGAAGATATTGACGCGACATTTGTATCAACAGTAAAGACTGGCGATATTATTGTTGCAAATAAAAACTTTGGCTGTGGCTCTTCCCGAGAGCATGCCCCGATTGCGATTAAAGCGAGCGGAATTTCCTGCGTAATCGCCAGCACTTTTGCACGGATTTTTTATCGCAATTCCATTAATATTGGTCTACCGATTTTGGAATGCTCTGAGGCTGCTCAGGAAATCAAAGACGGCGACGAAGTGGAAGTGGATTTTGATTCCGGAAAGATTTTAGATAAAACACTCGGAAAAACCTTTCAGGCACAGCCATTTCCGCCATTTATTCAAAATATTATTGAAAAGGGCGGTTTGCTTAATTCTTTAAAAGATGGTTGAGATTGCTCAAAAATGGATTTATTTACGCCAAAATTTCCGACAAAGAAATTTTGGCGCTTTTTCTTTTGATTTTCCTTCAGAAAAAGCGGAAAATTTTATCTTTTTATAGAAAATTCATTACTTCTCAAAAAAAATCAAGTATAATAGAGATAATTAAAGCTTTCTCTATTGGAGGGATCAGAATGTCACAAGGAAAAATATTGGTCGTTGATGATGACCAGAATATCTGCGAATTACTCCGCCTATATATTGAAAAAGAAGATTTCGACGTTGTGATTGCAAATGACGGCCGCAAGGCTTTAGCAATGTTCGATGCACAGGCGCCTGATTTGGTGCTGCTTGATATCATGCTTCCGGAACTGGACGGCTGGCAGGTCTGCCGTGAAATTCGGAAAAAGAGCCAATGCCCCATTATCATGATTACCGCGAAAGGGGAAGTCTTCGATAAAGTACTTGGGTTGGAGCTTGGCGCCGACGATTATGTTGTGAAACCTTTTGAGGCCAAAGAAGTTGTTGCCCGTATTAAAGCGGTCATGCGCAGAATCGGAAAAACGGAAAATAATACCGTAAAAGAAGTTAAGTATGATAAGCTTTCTATTAATCTTACAAATTACGAATTAAAGGTCAATGGAAAAGTAATTGATACACCGCCTAAGGAGATGGAGCTGATCTATCATTTGGCGAGCAACCCAAACCGTGTCTTTACAAGAGATCAACTATTGGATGAGGTTTGGGGATTCGATTATTACGGGGACAGCCGTACGGTCGATGTGCATATTAAACGTTTGCGTGAAAAATTAGAGGGCGTTTCAGATCAGTGGTCTTTAAAGACGGTATGGGGAGTCGGATATAAATTTGAAGTCAAAGAATAAATGCGGAAGCCCTTTTGGCGACCGAACGATTTTTAAAAAGTATCTGCGAGTCACAATGCTGCTGATTCTTGTCAGCTTCATTTTTCTTGGCCTTGTAATGATGATGTTTGTCAGCAATAACTGGAGACAGGAAAAACGGGATGTCCTTGAGAAAGGGGCCCGCAATATTGCCGATATTGCATCCAGACAGGTTACCCAAGATGAAAATGGAGATTATCAGCTTGCGACCGAAAGTGTAAATGCTTTTTTAAAGGCATTTAGCGAAAATTCTCAGTCCGATGTTTTTGTTACGGATAACAGCGGCAATATTTTGCTGATTTGCCGCGGAACTTCCGATACTTTTCAAAAGCAGGCACTTCCGGAAAGCGTGATGGAACAGACTCTTTCGGGGATGTATGACGGGCAATCCACTTTAGGCGGGGTTTATGAGAAATCCTGTTATGTTGTGGGAATCCCGATTACGGTTGCTACAGAAAACGGAACAAAGGCAGTTGGGGCTGTTTTTAATTCTGTCAGCGCTTTATCACTGACCATGTACCGCATGGATATGCTTAAAATGTTTGTTTTTGCCGCACTGGCTGCCTTTTTAATCAGCTTTTGCGTCGTATGGCTATTCTCCTATAATCTCGTCAAACCGTTGCGAGATATGGCGGCGGCAGTACGCAGCTTTGGAGAAGGAGACTTTAGTGTACGGGTACCGGTGACGACTCGCGATGAAATGGGCGAACTGGCAGTGGCATTTAATCATATGGCGGATTCGCTCGCTACCGGGGAATCTTCCAGCCGCAGTTTCATTGCCAATGTGAGTCATGAGCTTAAAACACCAATGACGACCATTTCCGGCTTTATTGATGGAATTTTGGACGGTACCATTCCGCCGGAAAAACAAGAACATTACTTAAAGATTGTTTCTTCTGAAGTGAAACGTCTTTCAAGATTAGTAAAAAGCATGTTGAATCTTTCTCGTATTGACAGTGGAGAACTTCGGCTGCGGCCGGCAACTTTTGATATCAATCAGACTGTTTTGGATGCCATGCTTTCGTTTGAAAAACCGATCGAGGACAAAAAACTGGAAGTTCGGGGCTTAGAGGACAGTGTCAGCATAAAAGTTGACGGAGATCCTGATATGATTCATCAGGTGGTCTATAATCTGATTGAAAATGCGGTTAAGTTTACAAATGAAGGCGGATATATCGAAGTTCGTACGGAAGACTTAAAAGACCGGGTGGTCGTCCATATTAAAAACAGCGGCGAAGGAATTGCACCGGATGAAATCACACGGATTTTTCAGCGGTTCTATAAGACGGATAAATCGCGCTCAAAAGATAAAACCGGGATGGGATTGGGTCTCTATATTGTACGTACGATTATCAAACTGCACGGCGGAGAAATTACAGTCAGTTCCATTCAAGGAGAATTCAGCGAATTTTCTTTCTGGCTGCCCAAGCAGCATTACCTGGAGGAAAACCAAAAACATTCGGAAAAACGTTTGGACAAGAAAACCGATTCCAAAAAACATTCGTCTCTGAAAAAATCTAAAAACAAGAAAACTAAAACAGATTCTCACCATACAGGAGGAAATGTATGACGGATGATCAGAAAACAAAATCTCTGAATGATGAAGCAGAACAGCCTCAGGACATTTCTCCGGAAAAATTAGGAAATCATGAAAACACACAGCCAGAAGCTTCAGAAGACTGTTCCAAGGAAAGAATGTCTGTGGAAAATCATGCGCAGACGTCATCGGATGAAATAAGTGCCCTTTGCTCTAAAGCATCTGAAGAAGAAAATCATTCTGAAATCAATGTGACCCCGCAGGATTCTAATCAGAACGGCTTTGGCTATGGGACTGGCACGATGCCTCAAAAAGGCGTTTACGGAAACGGAGCAACGCCGCAGGACCCGGGTCAGAGCGGTTTTGGTTATGGAACGGGTACGATGCCGCAAAAGGGTCCTTACGGAAACGGAGCGGAGCCGCAGAATCCTAGTCAGAGTGGCTTCGGCTATGGGACTGGAACGATGCCGCAAAAGGGCGTTTATGGAAACGGAGCGGCACCGCAGGATTCTAACCAGAACGGCTTTGGCTATGGGGCTGGCACGATGCCGCAAAAGAGCGTTTACGGAAACGGAGCAACGCCGCAGGACCCGGGTCAGAGCGGCTTTGGCTATGGGACTGGCACGGTGCCGCAAAAGGGTCCTTACGGAAACGGAGCAACACCGCAGAATCCTAGTCAGAGCGGCGTTGGCTATGGGACTGGCACGGTGCCGCAAAAGGGTCCTTACGGAAACGGAGCAGCACCGCAGAATCCTAGTCAGAGCGGCTATGGACAGGGGAACGGAACTGGTGGGAATCCACCACCACCGGGTGGATTTTATGCACCCCCGGGAGCACCGATGCCGCGTGGGCCAAGGCCTAAGATGAGCACGCAGACCAAAGTGATTTTGGGAGTCTTTATTGGCTTAGCGGTCGTCTTTTTGGCTGTTGGAATAGGAGCGTCAATCTTTTATACGGTAAATCATACAGATTCCGG
The DNA here is from genome assembly GCA_002424295.1 of Ruminococcaceae bacterium UBA5450. Classification (GTDB taxonomy): domain Bacteria; phylum Bacillota; class Clostridia; order Oscillospirales; family Acutalibacteraceae; genus Caproicibacterium. The sequence continues at coordinate 23,477 of DIQY01000078.1, forward strand.
TGTGATACAGAATTCTTCTTCTTCGGAGTCTGGAGAAAAGAATTCTTCTTCTGACAACAGTGAATTTGAAACACCAGAACATCCTTATATTGAGGACGGAGAGACTTCCAATGCAAAAATTACAATGGCATCTAAAACCGGCAGCTCAATGGATGCAACTGAAATTTTTCAGAAAGTTAGCCCAAGTGTTGTCGGTGTCGTTGCAGAAGTTTCTGACGGTAGCGGAAACACTGAAACCAGTCAGGGAACCGGAATCATTGCCAGCAGTGACGGTGTAATTTTGACGAATTCTCATGTGATTAATAATTCCAAAAAAACGAAAGTAAAAGTGATTTTACAGGACAGCAGCGAATATGAAGCAAGTGTAAAAGGGTATGATAAAACCAGCGATTTAGCGCTGCTCAAAATTAGTGCCCAAAATTTACCTGCTGCTGTCTTTGGAAATGCCGACGAAATGCAGGTCGGTGAAAAAGCTTATGCAATCGGGAATCCCGGTGGAATTCAATATGCGTATTCTATGACGGATGGCATTATTTCTGCACTGCATCGGCCAATTACCAGCCATTCTGAAAACGGGATTACCTATATTCAGACAAATGTTGCAATTAATCCCGGTAATTCTGGAGGACCACTAATCAATGACTATGGCCAGGTGGTTGGAATTACCTCCAATAAAATTATCGCAAGCGGTGTGGAAGGTATGGGCTTTGCAATCCCTATTAATCAGACTGCCGATATTATTAACCAACTGATTTCTAACGGCTATGTCAATGGCCGTGGACGTCTCGGGATCACCGTTAAAAATCTCAGCGGTTGGGAACAGAATGCCTATGATATCAACGGTGGTGTCTCTATCTATTCGATCAACGACGACAGCCCTCTTAAGGGTACAAAAGTAAATGCCGGAGATATTTTATTACAAATCGATGGGACACAGGTCGACTCCGTCAGTGATATGACAAATATGATGGGAAAGTACCATGCAGGAGATTCTGTCACTTTGACGATCTTTTCAGTGAATCAAGGAGAAAATCTTGATGTACAGGTTACTCTTTTAGAAGATAAAAGTGATAATTAGAAAGAAACTAAAAAGGCATTCTATCCAAAAGGATAGGATGCCTTTTTAGCTGATAAAAAGATATTGGAAGCGAGTCCTTATAATCAATGTAA
>DIQY01000110.1:0-13599 GCA_002424295.1 Ruminococcaceae bacterium UBA5450
TTCTTTTTCCGTTTTCTGTCCGGTAACGGCTGGAATTGCAAGAGAATCGCGATAAAATTCCTCATAGCAATGCAGCATCCGCATGGTCTCTTCCTTTGCTTCTTCCGGCGTCTCATGCATCGTATGGCCTTCCTGCCACAAAAATTCGCTGCTGCGCAGGAAAGGACGGGTCGTTTTCTCCCAGCGGACAACACTACACCACTGATTATAAAGTTTAGGCAGATCTCTCCAGGAATGAATCACTTTCTGATAATGTTCGCAGAAAAGCACTTCGCTGGTAGGACGCACGCAAAGACGTTCCTCCAGCTTTTCTCCGCCGCCCTGCGTAACCCATGCGACTTCCGGCGCAAATCCCTTCACATGCTCCTTTTCTTTATTCAAAAGGCTTTCCGGAATAAACATGGGCATATAAACATTTTCATGTCCCAGCTCTTTGAATCTTTTGTCCAGAATCTTCTGGATATTTTCCCAGATTGCATATCCATAAGGTTCAATCACCATACAGCCCTTTACGCTGGAATAATCCATCAGCTCCGCTTTTTTAACGATATCCGTATACCAACGGGTAAAATCTTCATCCATGGGAGTGATTGCTTCCACAAATCTTTTGTCTGCCATAGTTTCTTGACGCTCCTCAGTTCTTTTTTTCTTTTCCAAATTTCGAAAGCACCATAATCAAAAGATACAGCAGCAGCATAACAATCAAAATGCCGAGCATCCCTAATCCCATCATTTTAAAGCTTCCGAAAAGGTCGGATTCATGAACAATTCCCAAAATGCTCTGGAAATCTGCCAACATTGTTAACATATCTATTTTACACCCCCAATAAGTTCCCTGCAAGACTTAAAATGATTCCACCTGCAACAACCGATCCAATTTGTCCTGCTACATTTGCGCCGACTGCATGCATCAGTAAATGATTGGTGGGATCTTCTTTCAAAGCCATCTTCTGAATCACGCGCGAACTCATCGGAAACGCCGAAATTCCGGCGCCGCCTATCATTGGATTGACTTTCTGATCTTCCGGCAAGAAAATATTCAGAAGTTTTGCAAAAAGGACCCCTCCGATTGTATCAAAAACAAAAGCAAAAAGTCCCAACCCCATAATCAGCAACGTTCCAAAAGTCAGGAACTGCTCAGCCTGCATCTGAAATGCAATTGTAATTCCAAGAAAAATCGTAATCAAATTGGTAAGCGGTCCTTCTGCAGTCTCTTTTAAGGAATCCAACTTATGACATTCCCGAATCAAATTGCCGAACATCAAAAAGCCGACCAAAGCAACTGAATCCGGTGCAATCAGTCCCGCAACAATCGTCACACAAATGGGGAACAGAATTCTTGTCAGTCTGCTGACCTGCTTTGGATGATAGGGCATCCGGATTTTGCGTTCTTTTTCCGTCGTGACGAGCCGAATCGCAAAAGGCTGAATAATCGGCACCAACGCCATATAACTATAAGCAGCTACTGAAATTGCACCGATATAATTACTGTTGAGTGTTTTTGCAACAAAGATCGAAGTCGGTCCATCTGCAGCACCAATTACGCCGGCCGACAACGCATCTTTTAACGGAAATCCCAAAAGGACTGCCAAAACGATGGTCATAAAGATCCCGAACTGTACTGCACCGCCGAAAAGCAGCATCCGCGGGTTGGAAAGCAGCGGTCCAAAATCAATCATTGCGCCAATCCCGACAAACAAAAGCAGCGGCATCGCCTCACTGGCACGAATGCCGACATCATAAAGCTATTGAATAATCCCAGAATCCCCCAAGACACCGGAATACGGCAGATTCACCAGAATCGCACCGAATCCCATCGGCAGCAGCAAAGCCGGCTCAAAATCCTTTTTAATAGCAAGCCAGATCAAAAGCCCGCCGATTATCCACATGATGAATTGCTGCGGAGTAACACTGAGAATTCCTTTGACTAAAAACGAAAAATCTCCCACAAAAATCTACGCTCCTTTTTCTTGCTCTCAAAGGGGAAATATAAACAAAAAAGACTTTTCGGAAAAAACTGCCCACTGCGATCTTGGACAGTCCCCGAAAAGTCTTGTTACCGAATATCGGCACGCATCGCCAGACCTTTTAAAAGATCGTGATGTTGACAAATGCGTTTTGAACTACTCCCTTTTTGTGACTGTTTTTAGTATAGCGATGGCTTCCGGAAATGTCAATTCTTATCTTGTCCCAAATAAAAATTTTTTCTTAGTAATAAAACAAAATATTCAATGGTTTTACAAAAATTCTATTGCACAGCTTTGTGCAGCAGATTACAATAAAGGCAGTCTGCTAAAAAAGAGGAGGAAATTTTATTTGTTTAAGTTGGAACAAGTACGCTATAAAACTATTCTTGACATTCCGGATTTTACATTTGACCGACAGACCACCTGCATTGTGGGTCCTTCCGGCAGCGGAAAGACTACCCTTCTGCGACTGCTCAACAAAATGTATCTGCCAACTGCCGGCAATATTTTTTATAACAAGACATCACTTACTGAAATTGATGCTGTAAAACTGCGCCGAAAAGTCGTCATGCTTGGTCAAACTCCAATTCTTTATCCTGGTACGATTGAAGACAACCTTCAAATCGGACGCCGTTTCTCCGAAGATGAGGACGCACCATGCAATCTTCTGCAGGGCGCATTAGAAAAAGTAGGGCTGCCAAAATTGCTCAGCGACTCCTGCAATAAGCTCTCCGGAGGAGAAAAGCAACGCCTCTGTATGGCGCGCATCCTTTTAATGGATGCTGAGACTTATCTGATGGACGAGCCCTCTGCAGCACTCGATCCTGATATGGAATATCAAATGACCAAAAATCTGGCAGAATTTGTACGGGAAAAAGGGAAACAACTCATTTTAATTACCCACTCAAATCAGGTTTCCTCTATGTTCTCAGAAGATATCGTCACGCTGGAAAGTGGAAAAATAAGAGAAGGAGAAAGTTTATGAACACCATCATGGATCTGCCGATCTGGAACCTTGCAATCGCATATGTTTTTGTCTTTCTGCTGCTTGTCCTCTCTAAAGCGCGGGGAATTGGAAGAGAAAAGTTTATCCTCACCGCCACCGTGCGCATGACTGTTCAGCTGACACTGATGGGATTCGTTTTAATGTACGTTTTCGACCATCCAAGCTGGTGGCTAACCAGTCTTATGCTTTGCGTGATGTTAGCCTTTGCAATTCGAACTGCCTGCCGCCGAGTTTCCAAAAGCCTGCCAAAATCTTTGCGGCGGTTAATTGGCATCTGCTTGATTTCCTCATATATTGTTACGGCACTTGTTTTTTTGTTGGCGGTATTGCGAGTCACCCCGTGGTTTAATCCACAATACTGCATTCCGATTTCCGGCATGATTATCGGCAATACCATGACGGGACTCGCGCTCGGTGCAAATAAACTGAGAAGTGGGATTGAAGAAAACCGAGAAATCATTGAAAATTCTCTGATGCTGGGGTCTACTCCAAAAGCTGCAACTCACAAAATCGTCAACGATGCCTTTGACAGTGCAATTCTTCCGAATATGACGAACATGCTCACCATGGGCGTTGTCTCTCTGCCAGGGATGATGACCGGGCAAATTCTCTCCGGCACTTTTCCGATGACCGCTATCAAGTACCAAATTGGAATTATGCTGGCAATTTTAGGCTGTACCGCACTTGCCTGCGTTCTGCTCGTCACCATCGGCTATCAGTCATTCTTTACAAAAGATGCCGCTCTCAAAGACATGCCTTAAGTCTTTTGAAAACGGCAAGCTGAATGATGTGCTGTTTTAACCGATTAGATAACACCAAATTGGAATCGTAATCATAGACAACAGGGTAGAAAGTACCACGCACTTTGTTGCAAACGGCGCATCGCTGTGATAACGTGCCGCAAAAATAGCAGCTGTAGCGCCCGCCGGCATACCGACCATGATTACACAAACACCGGCAGCCGCATGTTCCAGTCCACAGACGGTGCTGAGTCCAAACGCAACCATCGGCAGCAGCACCAGACGTAAAAGACTGATAAAGAGCGTTGATTTATTGATAATGGTAGAAAATTTTACATTGGCAAGAATGGTTCCTACAATCATCATCGTGATCGCAGAATTGCAGTTTCCGATGCTTTTAATCGTCAACGTCATAAACTCCGGCAGCTGTACTTTTGTCACCATGATCAGTAGCCCTATGTAGACAGCTACCAGACAAGGATGGGTCAATACATTTCGAATCACTTTTTTGCGGTCTGTAGTCTCCCCGGAGACAAAATAAGAAGTGCCGACCGACCAAATCACCATACGCTGTGGAATCAGGAAAATAGAAGAATAAAGCAATCCGATATTCCCATAAATTCCTTCGGCCACCGGATTCCCTAAAAACGCTCCGTTTGAAACGATGGTGCAGTATTGAAGAACTTTTTTCTGCTGCTCATTAAAGCGGTTAAAAAGGAAGTGGTTTAGGATAATACCGACGAACTGCATCAGTACGCTGACAAGAAGGATCCACCAACAAGCCTGCATTTCAGCCGTATCAAAATCCACTAGACAAGATTTAATGGTATTACACGGAATAATTACATCCATACAAAGATCTGTTAGACAGCGTACCCCGTTATCATCGATGATTCCTGTCTTCTTAAGAAACAATCCAAGCAGAATCATCAGGAACAACGATCCTTGCAGACTGAATAATTGACCGATATCCACCCACACATCTCCCTTTCCATTCAACAAAATCTTTTTTACGTATTCAAAATATATAATGATATATACTATAAATAAATTTTAACATAAATGAAGGATATGAAGCAATCTTTTCCTTTCGTTTTTTATAATAAAAATAAAAGAGCCGCAAAACCATAATAAAGATGGTCCTGCGGCTCTTTTTATTTGGTCATCTTATCAAACACTTTTAAAAGTTCATCAATTTTAGCTTCGGGGTCACCACTTTCAAAAGCTTCTCTTACACATCCGCGCATATGCGCACGAATAATCTCTTTATTGGCTTTCTGCAAAATTGCCGTTACAGCCAACAGCTGATTGGAAATATCGATGCAGTAACGATCTTCTTCCACCATCTTCTGTACACCCTGCAGCTGTCCCATCGCAGTCTTTAAGAGACGATTGATTACCTTTGGATCTGCCTGCATCAGTCAGCCTCTACTTTTCCGGGCTCATACCCTGCTTCTTTTACCGCTTCCTGCAAAGCGGTATCCGCGACTTCTTCCTTCAAAGTTAAAACGGCATTTTTATTTTCTAGGCTGACCTCCGCCTTTTCTACTCCCGGTACCTTTTCCAATGCTTCTTTCACATGTGTCTGGCAATGCGCACACATCATACCTTCTACTGCAATTACTTTTTTCATTTCGACTTGCTCTCCTTTATTTGTTTTTTCAAAATCCTTTGGAATGGATTTTTCGGTTGCTATTTGTTTAATTGAATTGGTCTGTTCTTTTGGATGGAAAAAGCGCAGGCGCAACGCGTTACTTACTACGCACACGCTGCTCAGGCTCATTGCTGCCGCTCCGAACATCGGATTCAAAGTCCAGCCGAGGAGCGGATAAAACACGCCTGCTGCGAGCGGAATTCCAACGGCATTATAAAAGAACGCCCAAAACAGGTTCATATGAATATTGCGGATTACCGCACGGGAAAGTTCAATCGCGGTAACGGCATCCATCAAATCACTTTTCATGAGAACAACATCGGCGCTTTCAATTGCAATATCCGTTCCTGCACCGATTGCAATTCCAACATCGGCACGAGCAAGCGCCGGTGCATCGTTGATTCCATCGCCTACCATGGCGACCTTTCTGCCTTCTTCCTGCAGTTTACGGATTTCGCGTTCTTTGTCCTGCGGCAAAACCTCCGCCACTGCCTGATCAATCCCAAGGCTCTTTCGTACAGCTTCTGCTGTTTTGCGATGATCCCCAGTCAGCATTACAACTGTAAGTCCCATCTTTTGCATTGTGCGAATCGCCTCACGGCTATTTTCTTTGGGAAGATCGGCTGCCGCGATCAGTCCCAACAGCTGACCATTTTGGGCAAAATAGAGCGGCGTCTTTCCTTGTTCTGCAAAAGCTTCTGCCTTTGATTTCAAATTTTTGCAAGAAACACCTTCCCCTTCTAAGAAATCCAACGTTCCTGCAAGGCAGTCAATTCCATTGAGCCGTGCGCGAAGCCCTCTGCCCGGAACTGCCTCAAACGTTTCCGGCGAAGTCAGTGGAATTTTCTGTTCTTCTGCTTTTCTTAAAATTGCCTGTGCCAGAGGATGTTCACTGCTTTGCTCCAAAGAAGCTGCTAATTTTAGGAATTCCTTTTCCGATAAATTTTGCTCCGAATCCACCAAAAGATCCGTGATTTCCGGTTTTCCTCTGGTAATTGTTCCTGTTTTATCGAGAACGACGGTATCCACCGAATGTGCATGTTCCAGTGCCTCGGCATTTTTATAGAGAACCCCAAGCTGCGCGCCGCGTCCGGTTCCCACCATAATTGCCACCGGCGTTGCCAGTCCCAATGCACAGGGGCAAGAAATCACCAGTACCGCAATTCCGATAGAAAGTGCAAACTCCGGTGTTTGTCCGGAAAGCAGCCAAAAAGATGCCGCAATGATTGCAATTAAAATCACGACCGGCACGAAGACAGCACTGATTTGATCCGCCAATTTTGCGATCGGCGCTTTGGAACTGCCCGCTTCCTCTACTAAATGGATAATCTGGCTGAGTGTCGTATCTTCTCCTACGCGGGTCGCACGAAAGATCAGCCGTCCAGAGCCGTTCACCGAAGCGGCAATCAAAGAATCCCCCGGATGCTTTTCTACCGGAATACTTTCTCCGGTCAGAGCACTCTGATCCACAGCCGAAGTTCCCTCTGTAACTTCACCATCTACCGGAATTCTTGCTCCGGGCTTAACAATCAGCAGGTCCCCTTCTTTCACCTGTTCCAGCGGAATCGATTTTTCTTTTCCATCTTCAAAAAGAGTTGCTGTCTGCGGACGCAAGTCCATTAGCTTTTCTACGGCTTCCCCCGTTTTTCCGCGGGAGCGGGTCTCTAAATATTTTCCAACCGTAATTAAAGTCAAAATAGTTCCCGCCGATTCAAAATAGAGGTCCATATGATACCGCATCACAAGAGCGCTGTCGGAAGTTCCCAGACCATATCCCATTCGGCAGATTGCAAAGATACCATACACCACAGCCGCTGTGCTGCCTACTGCAATCAGCGTATCCATATTCGGCGCGCGGTGCCATAGGGAACGAAATCCCCGCTGATAATAAACCCTATTTAAATACATGATCGGCAATGTAAGCAGGAGCTGCGCCATGCCATAGCTAACCGAATTTTCATATCCGTTTAAAAATCCCGGCAACGGAAGTCCCGCCATATGCCCCATAGAAAGATAAAACAGCGGAATAAAAAACACAAAAGACCACAAAAGCCGATGCTTCATTTCCTTTAATTCAGAAGCGGAACGTTTTTTGATTGATTCCTGTGGTTTTGCTTTTTTCTCTCCGTCTTTTACAATCGGAGAAGCCCCATATCCACCCTTTTCCACTGCTTTACAAATCGTTTCGTCATTGAGTCCCTGCTCTTTATAAGTAACCTCCATTCTGCCGGAAAGAAGATTCACATTGCATTTTTCTACTCCCGGCAGTTTGCCGACTGCCTTTTCCACATGTGCCTGACAGGCAGCACAGGTCATCCCTGTAACTTCAAATGTCTGTTTCATCGGTTCCTCCAAATTCTATTTAACAAGTATCGCCCCTCCCCTGGGGGGTATATTTATTATATAGCAAATTCTTTTAAAAGCAACCTCTTTTTATTAAACAATAAAAAATTTTAGCTTTCATACAAAAAGGCCTGCCGAAGATTTTTATTCAGCAGGTCTTCTTTTATTTATAATTCCCGACATTTAAAAATACATCCGCAAAAAGGCGGAAGATCAACCAACAGGCATTGCTGCATACCGCGTCGGCAAGAAGATTTCATGGGATTTTTATGACCATTTCCATTATAGCGGAATTCGTCTGTCGTAAAAATTTCTTCGTAATCTCCCGGTTCTTCAACCGGAAGCGCATAATCTACTACCGGACGATCTGAAAAATTCAAAGCAACATAGAGCTTTTCATTAGATTTTCCATCTACACTTTTGCGCGAATAAGAAAAAATACAGCGACAAGCATTCGTTAGATCCGCCCAATGAAATCCGTCCGGATTAAAATCACTTGATGAGAGGGATGGATGGCTGGTGTAAAATTTCTGAAGATCCCGAAAAAAATGATGAAAAGCATCATGTTTTGGATAGGTGAGCAGATTCCAGCCAAGTTCTGCATTCTCATCCCATTCTTTAAACTCAGCCAGTTCACAGCCCATAAAGGTCAGCTTTTTCCCAGGATGGGTAAAAAAATAGAGATAGAGCAACCGAAGCTGCGGAAATTTATCCTCATAGCTTCCATAGATCTTATCAATGATCGTTTTCTTCCCGTGGACCACTTCATCATGAGAAAACGGCAGCAAAAAAACATCCTGATAAAAATAGCTGATCGAAAAAGTAATCCGCTCTGCAAAATTTTTGCGTTCTGCCGGTGTTTTCATCATGTAATCGAAAGTATCGTTCATAAAACCCAGATCCCATTTATAATCAAATCCGAGTCCTCCATAAACAACGGGAGCCGCCACTTTCGGAAAATTTGAAGAATCCTCTGCAATCAAAAGGCAGTCCGGATGACGCTGCTGCATTTCGTAATTCGTATTCTTTAAAAACCAAACGCCAGCTTCATTAACACCATGGTCTTCCTGCCCGTTCTGATAAAGCATTCTGGAAACCGCGTCATATCGAATCCCGTCAAAGTGGAAAACAGTCAGCCAGAAATCGACTGCTGATTTTAAAAAGCTAAGCACATGCGGCTTTGTAAAATCAAAGAAAATGGTCCCCCACTCGCTGCAGCGCAAATCTTTATTTTGGCTTTCGTAAAGATAAGTTCCGTCATACTGGTGAAGCGCATAAAAATCGCTGACAAAATGCGCAGGCACAAAATCCATCAAAACACCAAGGCCTGCCTGATGGCACTGATCAACAAGTTTCATCAGCTGCTGGGGAGTTCCATAACGGGATGTTGCGCTGTAATATCCGGTCACCTGATATCCCCAGCTTGCATCCAGCGGATATTCGGTCAACGGCAAAAATTCCAAATGCGTATATCCCTGTTCTTTTGCGTAGGGAATTAGAATTTCTGCTAATTCGTCATAAGCATAAAACCGCTCGTCCCCTTTTTTCCCAGCCTTGATTTTCCAAGACCCAGCATGGACTTCATAAATAGAAAGCGGTGCATTATAATATTTTTCCGTCTGTTTCCGCTTTTCCAGCCATTCTTCGTCCTGCCATTTATAGTTTTTTAAATCACAGACAATCGAAGCTGTATTTGGACGCACTTCACTTTGAAAAGCAAATGGATCAATTCGGTCATATGCTTTGCCGTCCTGTGTTTCGATTTGATATTTATACATCTGCTTTTCTTTGGCACAATGAAAAAAGAGGCTCCAAAATCCATAAGAATCCCGCTCCATAGAGATCGGATTCCAATCGGTACACTCTGCCAAAAGGGAAACATTCTTTGCCCCTGGCGCAAATACTGTAAAGCGAACTCCCTCTTGGCCCTTTTCGTTAACAAGATGCGCACCTAAAGTTTGATAGGCGTCGCAGCTTTCTCCTCGCAGATATCGTTTCAAAGATTCGTTTTCCAATTTCCGACGCCCCCTTCTTTTTCTTTATCATAACATGCCCGAAAAAAAAGTAAAGCAAATATTCCCACTCGAGAATTTTAGGACAGGCAATACTTTTCCACCGCTTTTGCAACACCGTCCTCATCATTGGAAAGCGTAACATCGTCCGCTGCTTCCAATACCGGTTTCTGGGCATTTTTCATTGCAACACCTAATCCCGCATACTTAATCATAGAAACGTCATTAAAACCATCCCCGCAGGCCATTAATTTCTCACGCTTCCACCCAAGATGATTTAAAAGTGCCTCAAGAGCTTTTGCTTTATTGCCTCCCAACGGCATAAATTCCATATAATATGGATCGCTCCGATAAACGCTGCACTGTAAAAATTCCTTTTGCGCTTTTGAAATTAATTTTTGAATAACCGGTGGATCTGCCGCCATCAAAAATTTATAGATTGGAAACTGAATTGCAGTCGAAAGCTCTCGGCACTCTTTAATCTTCATATGATTGACAGAAGCATCAAACCGTGCATAACGACTTTCTGCCCGTTGTGTGATAAGCTGATTTTCGTGATAAACGACCATTGTCACATTATTTTCCACGCCAAAGGCACAAAGTTTCGGAATTAAGTTTTGCGGCAGAAATTCCTCATAAAGATTGTTCCCCGTAGCACAATCATAAATTCGCCCTCCGTTGCAGGCAGCAACATATCCACCAAACTGCGGCAGTTTTAAGAGGTCTGCAATGGGCTTGACCCCCGGCACCGGTCTTCCGGAAGTAAGCGCGATTCTGACCCCTGCCTCTTGTGCACGAAGAAGGACCGTTTTCGTATAATCCGTCACCTTTTTTTCGGTAGTCATAAGTGTCCCATCTAAATCCAGCGCCAACAATCGATACCGCATAATTTTCTCCTTTTCATTTCTTCTTTCATCTTACAGAATTTATTCCTTCTGTGCAATGGAATCATTTCACGAAGGATTCTTTTCTCTGGATTGATTTTTGTGCAAAACTGAAATCCTTTTTTAAAAGTTTGCAGGAAATTTTCTTCTATGTTATAATTGCAAAGATTCTTATTTTTATAAAAAGGAGACAACCAGAAATGCCGCAAAAGCCTCTTTATCATGCCGTAATTCTGGATTTTGACGGCACTGTCTGCGCAACCGGCGAAGGAATTATTTATTCTGTAAAACAGGTACTCCACACGATGGGATATCCAATCCCTTCCCCTGCTGTTCTACAAAAATTTATTGGGCCGCCCCCAGTATACAGCTATATGACATTCTGCGGTATGCCAAAGGCAGAAGCAGAAAAGGCACTCCTTCTTTTTCGGAAAATTTACAATGAAGAAGGCTGGCATCGGACAAAAGCTTATCCTAACATGGATGATCTTCTAAAAGATCTCGATAGTTGTGGCGTTAAGATCTGCACTGCCAGCAGCAAGCCGATTCGTCAAATTGAACGGCTTCTGCAAAAGTTTCATTTGAGACAATATTTCTGCGGAATCGAAGGAGTAGACGAAACAAACGAAACGAAACGCGGCGCCGACAAGCCCTCTTTGATCCGTGATGCAATGGCTTGTTGTGAAGTTACAGATCCTCAAGAAGCTGTAATGATCGGCGATACGCACTTTGATGTAGAAGGTGCAAAAGAAGTAGGAATTTCCTTTATTGGTGCTGCTTATGGGTATGGCGGAACAAAAGAGCTCTTAAAAGCTGGCGCCTCTGTTCTTGCAGATTCTGTAAAAGCACTTTATCCGCTTCTGTTTTCAGAAAACATTTAAAATTATAACTTTTTTACTCTCTTGCAGATTTCTAAAATAAATTTCCATAAAAAAGGTCCAGCAAAAGCTGGACCTTTTTTATTATTACTTTTTCATCAGAACTTATCCAAACTTCTTTTTGCTCTCATCAGAGACGGTAAAATAAGGGCTGTCATCCAAAGCCTTCACCAAAATCGGCAATGTCTCATGCATACAGTATCCATGCGTAGGATCAAGAGTTCCATCCAATGCCTTAAAAGTATATCCTTCACTCTGCGCCTCTGGAATAATTCGTTTCAAAGCCTCTATGGTTGCCTCTTTCCCATTGATATTATGCATTAAAATAATATTGCAATCCTTATGAATGGCCTTCATTGTATTGGTATAAAGCGTATCGGCATTTTTGGCTATATCAGCATTCGCATCACCGGAACTGCCATCCCAATCATAATAGATAAACCCACGGCGAATCATTTCCTTAATGATCTTCTCCCGCGTCTCGTTCACTTTGCCGCCGCCATTGCTGCCACCTGGGAACCGAAAGAATCGGGGAGCTACACCGGTAACAGATTTAATTTTTTCATACATCTGATTAAAATCATCAAGGTATGCTTCTACTGAAGAATAAATATTGGCATAGATATGACTGTACGAATGGATTCCGACCGCATGCCCTTTTTCAACACAGGTCTTCATCAGATCCTGATAGCCATTTGTAAGCGGTTGAGCAGTATCAAAAAAAGTAACCTTTGCTTGGTATTGATCCAATACGTCTAGCAGCGGCTGCGTCAGCACACTGGGACCATCATCAAAAGTCAGATAAACCGTCTTAGATTCCGGAGCTTTCAATTTTCCACCATTCAGCGGCATTTGGGCATAAAGATCCGGATATAAAGCCTCATATCCAGTGAGATTATCTCCTGCAGCAATTTTGCCGTCTTTTCCCTCAACAGCAGCTGCCGTCTGTACAGCATCATCGGAAGATGTCGGTTCTTCTGATGATCCTGCCGTTTCAGAAGAAATGCTCTCTGGTTGAGAAACAGGAATGCTCCCGCTATCAACATTCGCTGCAGCATCACCGCCATTGGGCTGTACTAGTTTATTGATAACTAAAACGATTCCAACAATTGCAACTACAATTACCACACAAACAACAATCATAACCGTCCTACGAATTAACAATTTTTTTCGTCTGCGGTCATGGTAATCGCGCTGCACTTTGTTTGCCATTGAAAGTCCTCCTAAAAATTTGCTAAAAGTCCTTCTGTAAAATAATTCCTTTTTTTAATTATAACCGCCTTTTTGACATATTTCTACAATCGTATCAAAATTGTATCTATTTTCACACATGAATTCGCGGGCGATACCTATGAATTTCTTTTTCTGCCACATAACCCACTTTTCCGCGTCCATTTTCAGCCGGTTCAAAAATGATATCAAAAAGGTTTAAAGACCTGACAAACTGCGTCAGTTTTTTAAAGCCATAATTGCGGGAATCAAAGTCCGGATAACGGCGGGCAAGCATATTGCCGATATCACTGATTGGCAAACGCCCATCCTCATCTGAAGCATCCCTCACCATGGAAAGGATTGCCGCCGCAATCACTTCTTTAGAAGTTACCTCAGCTACTGGCTGTATCTTTGGTGTATTTGCAGAGTCATCTTCATCATCTGTTGCTTCCTGTGCCAAAACCTCCAAATAGCGAAAGCGATTACAGGCCGCAATAAAAGGCGCCGGTGTTTTCTTTTCTCCCATCCCGATTACTTCCATCCCGCCTTCCCGCAAGCGGGAGGCAAGGCGAGTAAAATCGCTGTCACTGCTGACAAGACAAAATCCCTCTATATTGCCGGAATACAAAATATCCATGGCATCAATGATCATCGCTGAATCCGTAGCATTCTTTCCTGTTGTATAACCATATTGCTGAATCGGCGTAATGGAATAGCTGAGAAGAACATTCTTCCAGGAACCGAGCGAAGGTTTCGTCCAGTCCCCGTAAATTCTTTTATAAGTGGCGATTCCGCTGTTGGTTACTTCATCCAGAATATAACGAATATATTTTTCCGATACATTATCAGCATCAATTAATACTGCAAATCGATTTTCCTGGTTCATAATTTCCTTTCTTTGTT
>DIQY01000110.1:13856-20992 GCA_002424295.1 Ruminococcaceae bacterium UBA5450
GGCAATGCAAATTTTCGGCTGCGCTCACTGGGCGAAGCCCATACCATCATTCCGCAAGTCTGTTCCACAATGATACGGTAGGCTGTCATATGCCATTCCACATGGGTAAAAATATGCTTTGCAGAACCGATCAGAGAAATTCGTAAAGGCTCAACTCCCCATGCACGAGCGGCCTCGATTGCTTCCTCCTGCGTAAGAATCCCCGGAACATTAGGCAATTCCCATAATCCCGCTAAAAGTCCTTTTGATGGGCGGCGCAAAAGTCCAATTTTATCGTCCCACTTTAGCAAAAAGACAGTCTTTTCTTCGATTTTGCGCGGCTTCTTTGGCGATTTAACGGGCAGCAGCCCTGTTTTCCCCTGCTTTAGTGCCCCACAAATTTTTTTTGCCGGACAAATTTCACATTTGGGCAGTCCGTTAGGAACACAAACAATTGCTCCGAGTTCCATCAGTGCCTGATTATAAACGCCGCTTTTTTCTCCCGGCATAAATTTTCTCAAGTTGTCTTCCCAATCTCTTTTTACTGCTAAATCTGCAATATCGCGCTCATCTGCGCAAATACGAGAAAGCACCCGCAGAACATTGCCATCTACAGCCGGTACCGGTTGGCAAAATGCAATCGAAGCGATCGCCCCCGCCGTATAAGAGCCAATCCCCGGCAAACTTAAAAGGCTCTCATATTTCTGCGGCAATTCTCCGTTATAATCTTCCACAATTCTGACCGCAGCTTTTTGGAGATTACGCGAACGACTGTAATATCCCAGCCCTTCCCAAAGTTTTAACAACTGATCTTCTTGTACTTTGGCAAGATCATAAACTGTGGGAAGTTCTTTCATAAAACGGATAAAATAACTTTTCACTGCCTCAACGCGAGTCTGTTGAAGCATAATTTCGCTGACCCAAACCCGATAGGGAGTAACTTCATGGCGCCATGGAAGGTCTCTGGCATTTTCCCCAAACCACGGCAATAAAATCTGCGGCAAAGATTCTATGATTGCATCCTTTGATTTTCTTTTTTCTGAATCCATCTCGGATCGTTTTCTTTTTGAGCGATTCATTCTTCTCCTGTTCCTGTCTGTTTTTTAGAAAGACGCTGCGTACGAATATTGACAAAAAGACGCATCGTGGAAGAAACTAAAAGCACCCCGATGGCGAGCGAACCTGCAATCCCTAAAGTGTGCATTCCTGTTTCTAAGAATAAGTCCGTATTCCCTGAAATTGCATATTCCATTGTCTGATAGATTCCACTTCCCGGCACCATTGGCAGCATAGAAATAATCAAAAAGCCGGTAACCGGACATTTATTTATGCGCGCCATCAGTTCAGCATATGCCGAAAATGCGACTGTTCCAAAAAAATACTGTAGAAGATCATTGCGAAGCGGCTGGAAAAGCAAAAAAACAAACCATCCAAGTGTTCCGCCAAGCGCCGCAAAGAACATATTTTTCCCTTTTAAATGGACCCGATAACAATAAGCAAAGCACATAATAAAGCTATAAAGACAGGGCAGATAATCCATCATGTTGCCTCCCTATAGAAATCTGAAAAAAGCAAGTACAGCACCGGTTCCCAAAGCAATCGCTGTAGCGACCAATAAGCTTTCTACCAAGCGAAGCGTCCCGGAAAGATAATCCCGCGACAGCAAATCCCGCATAAAACTGGTGATAGCAATCCCCGGGACCAGATTCATAATGGCTCCCATAATAATCTTATCCAGATGAAGCTGTGGAAAAATCCGCAGCGCCAAAACCGCTACCAAAGCACTTACTGCACTGGCGATCAAATTGGCAAAAAAGGAATTTGCACGATATTTTTCAAAAACGAAAAGCACCCACTGCATGCAAATTCCTGCAATCCCGCTCATAATGGCATCTACAAAATTGCCTCCAAAAAAGAGTGTACTGGCAGAAGCAAGTCCAATAAATCCCAGCATCTGAATTTTATAAGGAAACGCAGGCGTCTCTTCAATCTTTTTAAGCTCTTCCTGCACGGTCTCTAAAGGCGGTGCGGTTTCACAAGTTTTACGGCACAGATCATTCAGCTTCTCAACTTTATCCATATCGGTCGTATAATCATTAATTCTTAAAATCCGTGTAACTGCTTGCCCGTCTGAATCCTGCAGAGTCACATTAATGCAGTTCGTCAAGACAAACAAATCGCACTGTGAAACATGATACGCCTTAAAAAATCGGGTCATAGATTCTTCTACCCGATAAATTTCTGCTCCATTTTGCAGAAGCTGGCGCCCCAAATTGCTGCCAACCAAGATCAAAGAATTATAATCAACCTGTTCCACACTCTCTCAGCCCTTTTCTCACATATGCAGTCTTCTATGAAGTTCGGCCAACATCTCTCGACCCCGAAAGATCAAAAGTGCCGTCAATAAAACCAAATTCATACAAGCGCTTAGCACTGTCGGAAGCGCTACCATTACAAGTCCCATCAGAAGAGAAACAAACATTGCAATATTTAAAAGTAATACCAGGCAAAGATAAATCAAAAAGCTTTCAGGCGCCACGCCAAAGATACGTGACGTTACCGTTAAAGTCGCCATCACCGCCATGCAGAGAATCGGCACGGCATAATCAAGGCTCCAACGGTTCCAGCCGGTTGCAAAATCCCATAGCACACACAGAGCAGAAATTAAAAAGAGTTCCCAAACAAAGATCTTAAAAATGTTTCTTCTTTTATACATAACCAGAACCAAATTTAGCCAAAAGCAGCCAATCCCAGCAATCACAAAGAGAGACCATTTTCCGGATTTCGGCAGCAGAAAATTAACGGCTACACTAACGATTCCCACCGTAATGGTACACAGCAGCAAAATTCGGAAAAACAGACTGTTTTTCTGATAAGTTCCCAGCACAAAGGGAAATGGATTTTCGCTGCCTTCCCCTTTCAGCAGACCTTGACATAATGGACATCTCTCACGATTTCCACGCACTTTTAGGTTGCATCGTTCACAGTATTTCATAATTCCTCCTGCGAAAACGGGACAGCTGCAATCGTTACAGGAAGTCCCATACCAGCCAAAGTCCGAAAGAAATTTTTTTGAATATTCGTATTGCGCAGTGACGAAGTAAATGTCATTGTCAGAACATTCTTAAAAGAACACAGACAAAGCTGCAACCCATCTTTGCTTGCAAAAACGTCAAACATTTTTACATGAGAAGCGGACTTTTCCGGCAAATCAATCGGCCCTAAATTGGAGATGTCGGCGGTTTCGGTCTTGCTTACAACTTGATATCCAAGTCTCATAAAAAAATCTTTCACTGGCAAAATCGTTATTCTAGTAATCGGATTTTGCAGAATTGTCATAAATTGGTTCACTCGATAGATCATTTCATCTTCCGAAAGGCCTTTTTTAAACTGTTCTTTTAAAGGGCCTAAAATTTCTTCCACATTTCCATTTTCGGAAGAAAAGTCATATCGAACATTCATCAAGCTAAAAAAATTCCGTGCGCTTTCCGAGGGGAAATAATGTCTCAAATTAATTGGAACGGATAGCACTACCGGCCTTTCTTTATCTTTATGGGACATTTCCATTCCGATCGCATTCATCAAAATCGATGCAAGCATGACTGTCAGACTTACTTTTTTCTCTTTGCAGCAAAAAAGCATCTGATCAAGCGGTACTGTTCCCTCAATGACGGAAAAACGGTTATCCGGATTTTTTCCTCCACGGAGCTGATATGCTTTTGGCGCTTTTGGTGGTTTTTGGCTGCACTGTTTTCCATAATATTTCTGAAAGCTGTCTGCCGCCTGTTCAAATCGGCTGGCGTCATATCCCAAATTCGGGATTTCCTCAATATCCTGATATCTCAGATAAAGATAACAGGTGACCAAACTGCGAAAAAATTGAAGAGCGCCTGTTCCATCTGTCAGCACATGGTATACTTCCAGATTGATCCGGTTTTGATAATAGGTAACTTCAAATAAAAGCTTTCGCACATCCCGATCATAAATCGGCGCACAAGGAACTTTGGTTTCCGGCTGAACTTTCGGCTTTAAAGAGCTGCTCTCAAGGAAATACCAAAAAAGCCCTCTTTTAAGCACTGAGCCCCACAGCGGGAATTCCTCCAGCGTCTGATCAACTGCCTTCTGCAGAAAATCCGGCTCTACCGGGTCCATCAATTCACAAGCAAAGCGAAAGACATTCGGATCCCGCTTACTGCTGATACATGGAAAAATTCTTGCAGCCTTATCTAATTTTACCCATTGTGTCTGTTTTATCTTCATGGCTGATTCCTTCATTCAAAAAGCGGTTAATGTACTGGTAGGATAATTTTTTCTGTTGAAAATATCCTGCGCTTGAAAAAAAGCCATGCAGACCTTCCGGAATTCGATGAACTTCTGCACGATTTCCGGCTTTTAAAAGTTCTGCGCCATATGCTTCTCCCTCGTCCCGAAGCGGATCCAGTTCCGCCGAGAGAATCAAGGTATCCGGCTGATTGGAAAAATTCGATTCCAAAAGCGGTGCAAAATAAGGATCTTTTAAATCTTCATCACTACTCTTATAAAGTCCCAAATAATCATCCACTTGCTTTGCAGTTAAAAGA
Organism: Ruminococcaceae bacterium UBA5450; assembly: GCA_002424295.1. Taxonomy (GTDB): domain Bacteria; phylum Bacillota; class Clostridia; order Oscillospirales; family Acutalibacteraceae; genus Caproicibacterium. Next base: position 18,416 of record DIQY01000110.1, read on the forward strand.
TTTCCGGTTCCATTCTCTCTGACAGAATCAAAAGGAGAGGTTTCGGGGCGGTGATCATTATAAAGACTTGGATAAAGTAAAATTTGTTTTTGAAACTGAAATTCTCCTAAATCCCTTCCCTTTAGGGAAACTGCAGCCGCCAGATTTCCTCCCGCTGAATCTCCCATTAATACGACTGAATCCTGCTGTGCATGAAAAAAACTTGCTCGGCGAAAAACTTCTTTTGCCGCTAGATAGCAATCATCCAAGCCCACCGGAAACCGATATTCTGGTGCCAGTCGGTAATCAACACTAATCACTCGAAATCCGGTCATTCTAGAAAGCGTAATACAAGTTTCCTGATAGCTTTCGATATCTCCGGTTATCCAGCCGCCCCCATGAAAAAAGAGCAAAGTGTTCGGGGTAAGACGATCTTTTTCCGACTCAAAAACACGCGCGGGGACTTCTCTTTTTCCATCTGTAAAATAATAATTCCATGGTTTATAAACGGGATCAACCAACTGGATTCCTTTTACTTTTTCCAGGTGCCGAACAATTTGATAAGTCTTTTTTATATGATAATCAGGCTGTGACAGCGCACGGATTGCCGCACGCATTAACTTTGGAATCGCCATGGGAAAGTTCCTCTCTTTCCGAGATTTTACTGATGGCGACGCAGAGGCTGATCATTCGGCCTAGATCTGAGTGGCTTTGGCAAATACTTTTCCAGCTCAGGTCTACAAGAATGTTTTCCGGATGACTTAACGACTGCCCGGCCATTTTTATTAAATCTGACGTTTGTGGGAGTTTCTGCCTTTTCAGATGAATGAATTTCCTCTCGACTTTTCTGCCGCCCATTTTGATTCTGCGGTACTTTTTTCTGATTGATTTTTTCAGAAAAAGTCTGTTTTGGATTTTTCTCAAAGCTCTTTTTCTGTTTTGAAAAACCTTTTTGTGCTTTCAAACTTTTTTCGGATTTTTCCACTCTAGTTTTTCCGGTTGTTGCAGAAGAATGCTTTTTCTCAAATTTTTTCGATTCTCCGGGTCCTCTGCGTCTTCTGACTTCCTGTGCAGCTTTTCTGTGCAGATCCTGTCTTTGACGCAATTCTGCTTTTGTAAGCGGTGTTAAATTCTGCATAGGCCACGGATGATCTGCTATTTCCGGCACCTGCTGGCGAATCAATTTCAGGATCTGTCGAAAATCCGCTTTCTCATCGATATCGCAAAAAGAAATTGCCGAACCGCTGTGCCCCGCGCGAGCGGTTCTTCCAATACGGTGAACATAAGTCTCCGGAACTTCTGGAATATCATAGTTAATGACGTAACTCAGGTCATCAATATCGATCCCTCGAGCAGCAATATCAGTTGCCACCAATACCCGTACCCTATGGTTTTTAAACTGACTCAGTGCCATCTGACGGGCACTTTGACTTTTATTTCCGTGAATTGCCGCTGCCGAAATTTTGCCCTTTGTTAAAAACTTTACAATCTTATCCGCTCCATGCTTTGTACGCGAAAATACAAGTGCAGACTTGATTTCCGGATTTTTCAAAAGATAAAGCAGCAAATTCTCCTTGTTTTCCTTATCCACATAATAAACGCTCTGATTCACTTGTTCTACAGTCGTTGCAGGAGGAGCCACCTCAATTTTAACGGGATCAACCAAGATTTCATTGACTAATCCCAAAATTTCCTTTGGAAGCGTTGCCGAAAACATTAGATTCTGCCGATGTTTTGGAAGTTGTGCGATTACCCTTTTTACATCATAAATGAAGCCCATATCCAGCATTCGGTCAGCTTCGTCTAAAACAAAAATTTCTATCTGAGAAAAATCGATATATCCTTGATGAAATAAATCATTCAGACGTCCGGGCGTTGCCACCAGGATATCTACACCTCTTTTTAAAGCTTCCACTTGTGGAGCCTGTCCAACGCCGCCAAAAACCACAGCACTTTTAAGAGAAAGCCCCTTGCCGTAATCCTGCAGGTTTTGAAAAATCTGGATGGCCAATTCTCGTGTAGGGGTTAAGATCAGGCAGCGAATACTTCCGCCCTTTTCCTGTCCCAGTAAATGCAAAATCGGGACTGCAAAAGCTGCTGTTTTTCCGGTTCCGGTTTGTGCACAGCCAAATAGGTCGCGATGGTTTAATACCTCTGGAATTGCTTTTTGCTGTATCGGAGACGGATTCACATACCCGATTCGCTCTAAATTTTTTAAAATAACAGGATTAATTGAAAAATCTGTAAAAGTCATAAATAAATTCTCTTTCCCAATCTATAAAAATTGTTTTTCTGTAAAATAATTGTTTGTTTTATTATAACATGACAAGCGCTTAATTACAATTCAAAAGGTTTTCTCAAGCATTACAAGCATTATATCAATTTGAAATACTATAATACATACATATCATAAAAAAATCCATCGTCCTTGTAAGACGATGGATTTTGGCTCCCCAAGTTGGACTCGAACCAACGACCCTGCGATTAACAGTCGCATGCTCTACCGGCTGAGCTATTGAGGAATATTAATGTTGGCACTTACCTATTTTCCCGGGCCGTTACCAGCCAAGTATCTTCGGCGCAAATGAGCTTAACTTC
>DIQY01000038.1 GCA_002424295.1 Ruminococcaceae bacterium UBA5450
CCGGCTTTCTTCCTCTTTGGATAGGCCCGGGAACTTTGCTCGGAAGACACCCCGGTCAAACCCGGGGAGACACGCAATATTCACTCCGCATACCTGGATAACGCATGGCCGCGTGATGATCTGTACGGTCCTGCTATGTGAAAAATAGGTATGAAGCGATTCGAACTGTTCTTCACCATCGTGGTTTGGGGTCCCACGCATTACTACAACCGGGCAGATATCCCCCAACGTGTCAATGACGCGGATGGCGGTCTGTACTTCGGTAAGGCCCCGGTCGGCCCACACGCGCGCCTGGTGGAAAATATCGCCGGATACCAGAATCATATCCGGCTTTCTGAGCAGCGCAATGTCGTGCAGATGATTGAGGCACATCCCGGTATCTACGGCGCGGAGATTACGGCCGTCTTTATCCACCGGCCCGGAAAAGTTGCCGATATGCCAATCGGCAGTGTGCAGAATTTTCATTTACCGCACCTCCCTCTGGCATTTCACGCAAAGTGGGCGACCGTAATGCTCAACGCTGTAATCGTATACTTTAGCAGAAATGATTGTCCCGCACACCTCACAGATCTGGGAGTCTTCCTGATTTTCTTCTTTACACCGATTTTGCTGTTTTGGCGCTTTCGTGGGAGCCGGCGCCAAATCACGTTCCGCTGTCTGCTGTGCGTCGCCGGAGTAATCATCATCTGATAAATCTGAGGCAAAAGCAGGATTCGCTGCAAAGGCATCCGCGTCAAAGGCTTTTTCCGGCGCTGTTAAACTATCTTGAAGGACCGGAGCCGCAGCAGCCGGAGCACTTCCAAATAGTGCCGCTGTTGAACCAATTTCCTGATTAAGAAGCGCCGCGCGAATCTGTGGGTCGCTGTAGTCAGGACTGAACGTGACACGGGGAATTGCAAACGGTTTGGAAAGTTCTTCTATAGTATATGTACCTTTCAGGCCGGTCAAAGCACGTACTGTCCGGAGTATCGCTCCTGTCAGGGCCTTTTCGCACATAGTCTTGCGTAGGAGTGTCATATTCACCATCACACCGCGCTCAATGTACTTCTCACTATCTTTTTCAGCAACAAAATACGCTTGTACTTCTTTTCCGTATTTGTTTTTTGCAGGCTTCCATGTTCCTTCAAACATCTCGGCAGCGGCCTTCGCTTGCCTTTCATCCGTGATGCCTTTCAAGCTCTTGTCCATAAATTCAAGCCGGTAATTGTCTTCGGAATCATGAAGGTTGATAATTTTTTCATCAGCATGTGTTTTCCACGTGCCATCCGGCATTTTCATAGCACCGTAGGCCCGCCCGCGATATACATTTTTATCCCCGTTGACATACTCGCCACCCGTGTGGGACGGGTCGAATTGAATTCCAGCGGCGGCGGCTATCTTCATTAAAAGCGGTTTGGCTGGAGAATAGACATCTTCATAAACGCCTTTTTGATATTCTTCTCCCTGCCTGTTTTTCCTTGTTTCACTGCCTACCTTAGTACTTCCAACCTTAAAAATGTCGCCGGAATTCTCCGAGGTATCAGCTTTGACTTCCATCACCGTCATTTTGTAAAATGGCGACATCTGCTCTGATATGCTCATGGGCATTAATAGATTGCAATCCTTATACCTCTCGTTGATAGCCGAGAGAGAATTGTTATTGTCTTGCATATATCCTCCTTAGTCCGCACAAACAGCACGAAAATGATCTTCTCCCATACCATCTTTCCAGGCGGAAATGACAGTGTTCGGGAGGAAAGCCGTGCCAGTATGCTGTACTTTAGAAATGGCTTTCATGGCATCCTGCGGCGGTTTTGAAAGATCATCCACCAGCAGGTTAAACATTTCACTGGCCTGCCGCGCTTCATATGTTCTCATAATCGACTCCTTGTTCGGAAAGCCAATTCAAAATTTCATCTTTTTTTATAACCCCGCCAGCCTTAGGCATTAGGACAAGATAGCGTTCTTTGAAACGTTGATACAGACCGCCACGTTCAGCAGCTTCCTGTCCGATAAAGATTGAAAGAATATTTAGAGCCAAATCCGACGGGCCGCTCCCCGCATAACCCCATTCGAACCCGTCAGGGCTATGCCGGACGATACGCTGCTGGATGTTAACCGTAGCCGTCCCATCCGGATTCCGGCTACAAATAATATCATGCTGAAACAGAGGTCCCACGGCGTTAACTGGGGCGTTATGTTCCTGCTTCATACTGTCTTTTCGGCTTGGAGCTAAAGACTTCCGTACAGAGGTTTTTGACTGGCGTGGCAGTGCTTTGCCGAACAATTTACGGTAACAATTTGGCCCATATCCGGCTTCCATTGATTCAGGAGATTTAATCCGCCGACCGCAACGATTACATTGCACTTGAAATCCCCCCTTGATCCGTTTTGCATTCGTCCGGGTCATACGTCATTGTGTTTTTAATTTCTGCTTTGCCCAAATTCTCAACAACCAAAGAAACTGTTCCGGGAAACTTTGCTTCTTCACGGCCCTTTTTATCAAGCCCTAAAGCTTCGGCAATGTAAGAAGCAATAGCTTTTTCATTAATCTCAATCTCAGGAAATTCTCCGGCTGTAACATTAACCACGCCTGTAACATTCAGGCTGATAGACCCTTTTTTTAGATTTTTCATTTTGACAATCTCCTATCAAATATCAATATCAAAGCCGTTATCATCATCGACATTGTCAACGTCCAAGATGATTTCAGTTTCGTTGAAATACAAATTTGCAAGCAAAGACTGAATCTCACTAAGCCTGCCAAGTTTAAATGTACCTTTGACGTTTTCTCCGTCTAATTTAAGCCAAGAAATATTAGCTTTCTCTTGTTTGCCATAAATGCAAATTGAGAATTTAATTTCAGGGTCTTCATATCTATCAATTTCCTCACTACTGAAAGTGACTGTATAATAAGTAAACGAACCATCCTCTTTGGTTTCCAAGTTGCAAATAAAGTGCTGCCGCTCGTATTTGTCGCTTTCGTCGGTGTTCTCACAAACCCACTCACGGTATTTCTGAAAAATTTCAGAAAGCTTAATACCATCGTGCTTTACCATGAGCATATCGTTGAACACTTTTTGTATTTTTTGTGCCACATCGTCACGCAAAACGCCCTCGGTAATGCTTTTTATGGTCTGCGCAATAAAACCGTTGTAACCGGCGAATCCAATTTCTTTTACAACGCTGGAAACGTTTTCGGAAACTGAATCTTCAATTTGGCGGCGAATCTGATAGCCGTCCAGTGCGCTGTCAATCGCATTTAATACGGTTTTTTCAATGTCGCTTTCAATACGTTTTTTAATTTCGCCGCTATCGTGCATTGCCTGAATTTTTGTGTCGGCAATGGCCTGAATATCTAAATTCATTTGACATTCTCCGATCTGCGATATATAATCGCGGTAAGGTGTTTTTTACTGCCGCTTTTCCGATTGCAGTCGGGAAGCGGTTTTTTCTTTGTTATCTTCATCCACCAAGTCGTATTTTCTTAGTTCGTCTAAAGATAACGGAATGACTTGTGCCGATGGATAAAGTAGTAATCTGGCAAGTCCGGCCACCGTTGAAAAGTACACTTCGTGGCGCTGGATACCATTCCACCAACGTAAAAACCACGATCGGCTTCTCGGAGCCTTGCTGAATTCCATCTGCCGCATCGGAGGGATTTCAGGAACATATTCCAAGGCCAGTCTATAAAGGCTTGTCTTAGTGGCTTTCAGCCTCATTTCACCTCTCCCCTTTCACAAGCCCAATCATTTTTGTGTAATCTTTCTCGTATGTACTGGCGGCCCTCGCTTATACGCCGGGTTTCCCAATCTTCTGTGCGGTTCAGCTTGCAAATTTTTTCAATTAAATGATAAATACCAAGTAAAAGCATTCCACCAATCACAGCTACGCCGCCAATTAATACGATGAAAATTAAGACATCAATTACTGCTTCCATATAAGTCACTTCCTTCTTACGCCTCGCTCAGATATCTTTATTCGGAATTGAGTGATTTCGGGTCTATTTTCATTCGTTCACAAAAATATTTCGTGGATACCCGCCCTGGCCGTACATATGCCCCTTTTTTGCTTAGCTCAGCGTTCAGATCGTGAATTACCTTATATGCTGCGGTGGGCTTGTAATCCATGATGGCCATTACATCAGCCGGGCGGAGAAACGACGTGCATGGCATTATGTATCACCTCCCAAATTTTTTTCCACCCAAAGTTTCAGGCTTTGGGCTCCTTTGGAGATGGCATCCAGGTCATTAAGAATTTTTTCAAGTCGTGGGCGTTCTGTTTCATCAATTTTCCCGTCGGCCGCAATATCCAAAAGACTCTCCCGATCCGAACCTGCCGATTTCAAAAAGCCTTGTAATTCAATAACTAATCGGTCAAGTTCCTCCATATGTACCGGAGCTACATCGGTACGTCCAATCGGGCAGTCATGAGTACAATAGTAATTCCTCAACTCTGGCGCGTTATAAAGGTCTGCCATACGTACTACTGCTTCAACCGGCACTGACTTTGTTATACCCAGTTCGTAATCGGAAAGAGTGGAAACCGATATATTAAGCTGTTCCGCAGCTCCTTCCCGACTGTTAAGGCCATCATTGAATTTTGCGGCTTCTTTTCTGCACCGGCAGTAAATATTGTCGGCTGCCTTTGTCGGGTAATATCCCATTTTGCTCACCTCCATTTAGCGGTAAAATAGAAAGAAAGGTCAGGACACTTTTCTTTTTTGGCACTCAATGAATGAAATAATGTCCCCTTTTAATGTGTCATTCATCAAGCCTCCATTGAGAACACGTGAAACATTCGACCGGTCCCGGCCTAATCCTTCGGCAAGTTCCTTAACGCTCATGTCGAGGTCAATCATTGTTTTGCGGACTTCTTTTGCCCAAGCTGGAACTTCATATTTTGTCATGCTCTCACCTCCTGTTTCTTAACATTTGTAGTTCACATATGTGTTTTAGTGTGGTAAAATAAAAGGGAATAGAGAAAATTCTGAGATTGTGGATTTATTTGCTTTGTAAGTAATAAGCCAACGTGCCTTGCTTTTCCTGCTCCTGATGAAGCCACTGGATTTTAATTTCTAAATCCTTGAGCTTGTCCGGTAGCAGCCGGATCATCTCTTCTGCGGTGACCGCCGCAGCGATTTGGCGTATGTTATGTTCCTGATTCGCGATTTCATTCCTAAGTTGAGCAATACGGCGTTCGTTTACCCGCTTGTCCTCTTGGATTTTCTCAATGAGTGTTACCATGCATGTTACTCCTTTCTTGTATGCACAAACTTGGTACACTCATATTGTATCTCTAAGTTTAGAGATTTTCAATAGGGTTTCTCTAAGTTTAGAGAAAATATCAATTTGCACAAAGAATGGGGTTGTATTATGTATCAGTCTGACAATGTGGCTAACAGAATAAAAACGTTAGCAAAATCAAGAAATATCTCAATCAAAAAACTTCTTGAGGATGTTGGACTTGGTTTTAATACAATGTCAAACATGAAAACATCCATGCCAAAAGCGGATAATCTTGCTCGTATTGCAGACTACCTTAACTGTTCTGTCGATTACCTGCTGGGCCGGACGGACAAGCAGGAAGTTAACAAATAGCTACTAAAAAGCCCAATTTTCTAAGGCACTCACCCTTTTCCTTTATTTAGTCATTTTATTGGTACAATTTTGTGTTCTATATTTGTAATTATAATACGCTATTGTGGATTTGTAAAGTATTATTGTAGATTATTATATGCAATTTTGGAGTTGAAAGTATATGCAGGTCGTCCAACGGGTATTCCAGCTATTAGAAGAGCAAGGCAAAGGGCAGAAAGAATTGGCTCATTTCCTAAATGTTTCGCCTACCACCGTAAGTGCTTGGAAAAAAAGAAATTCCGATATTCCATCTTCCTATATATCTGCAATAGCGGATTTTCTTAATGTTTCATGCGAATACATTCTTACAGGCAAAAAAAATTCGTCTTCTGAATTTTCAGAAGACGAAATAAAAGTATTGAGATATTATAACCGACTCAATGAGGACCATCAGGATTTAATTAAAGGTGAAATGGTCAGGCTCTATGAAGATGAAAAAAGTTTAAACGACGTGGAATTTTCGGACGAGTTGGCAAAATAATTTTTGTTAAATTTAATTCTTCAACATGAAACTGGTGATGATTTTTAATGGAAACTCTAATTTTCGAATCACATCATCCTTCTTCTGAAAAATATTATTCTTTGCTAACTCAAATGATGGACGTTAAATGGAAAACAGCAAATATAAAAGATATTGAGAAATATTTCAGTTTAGGAGAACAATGTCTTGCTGTTCTCCCATATGCAATAGAAGAATGGAAAATTAATGATAAAAATGCAGGACTTAAGTTTGAGTTACCTCCGTCTATTCCTTGCCGTGACACTCTTCCTGGGAGATATATGAGTTTTGGAAAATATGATGATGCCCGTCGTATTACACGTCAATGCTTTAAAATAGGTATTAGTACTAAAAGGGAAGCCTCTGATCGCTTAAAAATGATTAACGATTGCGAATATGCCATACAGCAGGCTTTATTATATATAAGATATAACCCAGGCATTTTGCAGAGAACTCTGCGTTCTAAGCTGACTTATGTAGATAAAGAATCTTTAAATTGGGTGTTACGTTATTCAAAACAAATTGTAAAAACTAAATCCGGTTCAACTAATGCACTATTTTGCAGATAAATATGATATTTTTTTCAGATTTAGAGATGAATTAATATGGAAGAAAAAATATTAGTTGAGGGAGTTGCTAACCCTCTATCTAAGCATGGATTTGCTTTAAAGAATGGCCATGGAATATTGACCAATAAGCGATTTATTTTCTGTAAACACAGTTTGGCAAAAACGTTAACCATTGGAATACTGATTAACTTGACAAAAGGCGATTATGAATATGATATTCCTGTTGATGAAATCGAACGAGCAGAAATAATAAATAAAGGTATTCGAGGAAATGTTCTCTGTATCTATTCAAACAATGGTGACATACATAAATACGCGATATTAAAAGCGTTAGATTGGAAGATTGCTTTCTCGAATG
>DIQY01000074.1 GCA_002424295.1 Ruminococcaceae bacterium UBA5450
AGGGTGGCCGCGTTCACCGGACGAGTGGCCGCATTCGCCGGACAGGTGGTGCTAGAATAGCGAAATATTCACATAAAGCTAAGCATTAAATATTCTTCAACACTAATCTCAAGTTCAACTTTCATTTATTAAGTTCTCCTGTTTCTTGTCTACCTAATGTCTACGCTATTTTTCTCCGTACTTCTCAGCCGTTTTTTAAGGCTTAACTCCATATAACTGTTCTTATAGCTTTTGCATACTTCCACTTGGGTTTAATCATTCTAAAAAACAAATGTTGATGCTGCAGCCTTTAGCCATTTTTTGCAACCTAGATATTATCAGGGAAAGTGGGCATCTAAGGTGCTTCCAAAACTAGCACTTGATTGCCTGTAAGCGAGCTCTCCACATATCCGGCTTCCCTATATTGAAAAATGAGATCGCGGATTTTTTCATTTGCTCGAAATTGGTCCACGACCAAAAAATCCACAAGAGGATCGATCTCCATTTCGTTATGGTATTCCACAACATAGAGACTTGGGATATCTCCCATTGCAGCAACAAAGCGAGATGAGGCCAGAATTTTTTTGTCACGCGGTACTTCTACCAAAACCTCACGCGCATCATTGGCCAGCCGCACATCCTCAACCGCCCGATCAGTTGACACTATCCGAGGCAGCAATAAATAAGACAGAGAAAATATAATTGAGAAAATCAAGGCAAGAGAGAGAATCCCATTCATTTTTTCCAGCTGCCTTCTTTTTCCGGGCTTATCCCCTGCACCCATTTCCCAGCTTTCAGCGAGTGGCTCTTTACGTGGCAGGGGTAAGAGTTCATACAAAAATAGCAGAGTGGCGAAAATAAGAAGAGCGACACTGCCATAGCCATATTGGAAAGCAAATTGATGTTGGTGTATCCAATTGGGCAAGAGATTTATGGCAAACATCGGCATAAGCAGGAAATAATGGCCGGCCTTTTTTTGTAAAACGGGCAAGAATGCAAAACCCGCCAAAACAAAAAGAAGGTAGAAAACCTTACCCGGTGTAAAAGCATTGGCAATTGCCGGAGAGGGATGCAGGAAAAGTGTCAGAAGAATACCTAAAAGGCCTTCTTCCGGGAAAGCCGTGAGATGAGCAAAACGACTCAGCATGGGCTCTCCGCCTAAAATGCGAATTATTGATATAGCGAATGGAAAATAGATAAGTGGTAATACAATTAGAAATAGAAAGATAAAGCGCTTACTCCAACCCTTACGTTCTGATAATTCAGCCGGTTTGGATACTATACTTTGCTGCGGCAGGGTAAAAAGTGCCCACAAACCGATACAAAAAACATAAATTGCCGCATCCTCTTTCACCATCAGAGTGAGTAAGCTAAAGAGCAGAAGTTGCAGGCGTTTACGTCCCAACAAGGCATCTATTAGCCAGAGAATAAGTGGCGCCAGAAAGCAGTTTTCATGAAAATCATATAAATTGCTGCCTAAGAGCTGCGGCGAAACCATTAGGAGAGCTGTAGTAATAAGTGACCAGGATTTGGGCAAGTTAAGCTTCCGCGTGATCCGCAGCAAGGGAATAAAAGACGAACCGACAATTAAAAGTTGCAGCATTTGCAGCGTGAGCTGCGAGGGAAATAAATAAAATATCGGCAATAGAAGATAGAGGATCGGCGAAAAATGGACAGCGAAATGGCTCAAGATGCGATCTCTTTCAACGCTTGTAATAGGCAGGCCGGTCTGCTTCATACCATGGAACATTTGTGTAAAAATGCCCATATCGTAGGTCGGAGTCTGCAGCCGCAAAGAACGCAGAATCATAATTTCTGCTAAACAAAACCATAAAATTACTACGCTAGTCATAACGATTAGGCCGATGTGTTTGTCAAACTTTTTCTTAAACCTAAGCTTTGTTTTAGCAGAAAAAGTACGGCGTCCAAATTCTCTCAAGAAAAAAAGCAGTACAACACTTAAGATTAGAATAACCAGTATAAGAGAAAGCTGGGACCAATTTATAGAGGCACTGATTTGATCTTCTTTGAAAAAGCGAAAGCGCTCACTTTCCGCCAACTCATTTTGTGCAAAACCAAGATTAAAAAGGAATTTAGCCAGAGAGATCGCGCAAAATGTATAAGCCGAAAAAATGAAGAGCTTTATCTGTTTTGGCCGACGACGCAGTATAAGCGCGAGCAGAGCTATCTCAATCAGCAAGAATCCGATGGACAAAGATACAAAAGGGCTGCGCAGAGCCAATGCCGTTATGTAGATTTGAACTGACAGTAAGCTCAACTCCGGCAGTAAATCAGACGGTTTCTCCCAGCGGAGTAAGAGCAATATGAGTGCCAGCAGAGCAAGCGAAAAAATGACCGTAAGTCTCGTCAAAAAAGGATTGGAAATTTTGTTATACGCAGCTAAGGCTTCTTCCAGAGGCAAGGTGAAAATCGTAATTGTTTGCGCAAAACACCAGGCCATGAGAATAGCGGAAAATATTGTCCTAAGATAATGCTGACGCCTAGTCTGCACTGGCTGAGGATCAGATCTGTATGGATTTGAAGCAAATTCTTGCGGCATAAGTAGAATTAGCCCCCCTAGTTTCACTGTATTATAATATTTCTACATTCATATTCAAAGTGCTGCATATGCAGTCGTTTGCCTACTATATTAAAGGATGTGCCGATCACTTTGCTATTATTTTTTGTTCAAGAGAACCAGCTGAGCTCACTTTAAAGCAACTAATAGCAGTTTAGCAAATCAATCTACACTCACTTAAGTCTGGATTTCGTAGAAGGGATAGCGGAAAGACCGATTTCACAGTCACAGCTATAAAACTGCACATTAACAAGTCTACAGGCTATCAGCTATATTTCGTGTACTCTTTAATGATCCATCCCGCATCATGCTTACCGTGACAATCATTATTGGGTGAGATTCCCCGCTTTTCAGACTCAGTAAAAGCTGAAAGCTAGTGTTCTCAGCAGATTTTGGGTGAATATAATTTAAACGATTGTTAGAACAGCGACTACTCCGATATTACGTAAGCGTCCTTTGTTAGACGT
>DIQY01000126.1:0-366 GCA_002424295.1 Ruminococcaceae bacterium UBA5450
CGCACGTGCGCCTAAAATGGCACCATCGGCACCCTGTGCCCTGCGGGAGCCAAATTCCATAACAGGGCGGCCCTCCGCAGCGCGGACGATCCGGTTTGCTTTCGTGGCAATCAGACTTTCGTGATTGATTGTCAGAAGAATCATCGTCTCGACAAACTGTGCCTGAATTACCGGCCCGCGGACAGTCAGAATAGGCTCTCCCGGAAAGATCGGTACTCCTTCCGGAACGGCCCATACATCACAGCAAAAATGGAAGTCCTTTAAGTACTGCAAAAATTCTTCGCTGAAGATTTTGCAGCCTCTCAGGTAATCAATATCTTTTTCGGTAAAGGTCAGATTTTTCATGTATTCGGCGACTTCCTGAAC
>DIQY01000126.1:550-4224 GCA_002424295.1 Ruminococcaceae bacterium UBA5450
CCTGCCATGATGGCAAACCCGCCATTGTCAGGGATGTTGCGGAAGAACATATCAAAATAGACAATCCGGTCGCGGTATCCATTTTGAAAATAGCCGTTGGCCATCGTGATTTCGTAAAAATCGGTCAACATCGTCAAATTTGTTTTTACAGGGGGTGTGTACATGGAATCTTCATCTCCATTAAAATTTTGGCTGCTGCCACCTTAAATGACATAGCAGCATAGTATGGATAGAAAGTTGCGTTAGGGATATTATAGCAAGGTTCCTGGAAAATAACAAATAATATGTAGAAAAAATTTCTGATTTTGAAATTTTTTGAATTGTTCTTTAAAATAAAAGGAAAATTAGTTTTATTATTGCGCTTTTAGGGGAAAAAGATTATACTGTTAACAATTTATATGGGATGAATCATTTTCCGGGGATTCTATTCCCGAATGCAAGCGATAATTGATTAATTTACGGGAGATGAAGCACGTTGAGATTACGCAAACAGGCACTTGGGAGCCGCAATCTAGTTGGAGCCCGTGTAGAAGAAGCCCGTAAGGATCTTGGGATGAAGCAAAAAGAGCTTCTTGCACAGCTGCAGGTCAACGGTGTGGATATGAATGCTTCTGGTCTTTCAAAACTGGAAGGGCAGATCCGGAGTGTATCTGATATTGAGTTGATTGCTCTCTCAAAGATCCTTGGTGTTTCGGTAGAGTGGCTTTTGGGCCTTAAAAATGACCCCTGATTAAATCTGGGAGCTTTATTTTCGTCTCGTCCCTTTCATTTTATTAAAAAGGGCGAGACGTTTTTTATATCAAAATTTTTACAAAATTAAAAAGCAGAGCAGAAATTAATTTTTTAATTTCTGCTCTGCTTTTTAACAATCTCAGAGAGATGAAACAGTCTGGAGAGCGTAATTTTTCATAGAATTCAGGTCTTCTTCGGTAGGCATAAAGTTGACACGCAGCCCATCCCCCTGGAATTTAAACTTCAATCCTTCCAGGCGGGCTTTTATCATAGGAACAGCTTCTCCACTCCAGCCGAAAGAACCAAATGCACCGGCAGGTTTGCGGGTGTTGATGGCATCAATCATCGCGAGTGTTTTCCAAACAACGGAGGGCGCGTCCCGGTTGATCGTATCGGAACCGACCAAGAGCGCCTGGCAGCTGTTGATTTTAGAGGCAACCTCAAAAGCATCTGCATGAACAAGATCCATCATAGAGATTTCCAGATCTTGATTCGAAGAGAGTGCTTCTGCTGCAGCTTCTGCAAGCTTTTTGGTATAGCCGTATGCAGAGACATAAGGAATAAAAATCAACTTTTTTTCCGGGGCTTTCGGAGTGCTCCAAAGACGGTAAAGCTTTTTTCTTTGCTCAATATTTTTTGTTAAACAGGGACCGTGGCTTGGACAGATCATTTCTGCAGGCAGAGCATCTATCAAAGCAAGTCCCTTTAAAACATAAGGCTTAAACGGCCTGAAAATTCCTTTAAAATAATAGGCAAACTGTTCTTCATAAGCTTTTTGATCATGAATACCAGTGTCCAGCATGGTGGGTTCGCAGTAATGGGTACCCAGAAAATCACAGGTAAAAAGTGCTTTTTCGGCGGGATACCATGTGAACATGCTGTCGGGCCAATGCAGGAGCGGCGCGGGAATAAATTGCAGCTCTTTGTTGTTGCCGAGATCCAAAATTTCTCCTGGCTTTATAATATGGCAGGGCAAACTTTCATTTGCAATCGCTTCCATATATTTTTTTGCTGCCACAGTGCAGTAAATTGTGAGCTTTGGGCATTTTTTTAAAAGCCGTGCAACGGAACCGGAATGATCCGGTTCCGTGTGATTCATAATCAGTGCATCAATTTTATCGAGTGGAACGACTTGTTCGATATTTTTAATGTATTCTTCAAAAAAGTCGGCATGAACGGTCTCAATTAATATGTTTTTCTCTCCGGTTATTAGGAACGCATTATAACTGGTTCCATATTTTGCTTCCATAACAATATCAAAGACGCGGAGGGCAGGATTTAGCACGCCGACCGAATAAATTCCATTTTTTAGTTTCATTGCGCTCATCCTCTAACACCCTCATTCTTTTTCAAACTGATCTTTTTCGGCCCCGCAAAGAGGACATACCCAATCAGAAGGCAAGTCTTCAAACTTTGTTCCGGCTGGAATGCCATGCTCCAAATCACCAATTTCTGGATCGTAAACATAACCACAAACACTGCATACGTATTTCATAACGAACGCCCTCCAAAAATAACAATTATTATTGTTTTTCTCTTTGGGTTAAGTATAGCTAGAATCTTTTTAAATGTCAACTGGTTTGTGAAAAATTGTAATCTTCCATAATTTCAGAAAGGGTACTTGGAAAAACAGAATTGCGTCGAAGCTTTTCTAGAAATTTTAGCGCACAATTTTTCTCACATGGAATAGAAGCGCTAGCCGTTTCAAATTCTGTCTTTTCAATACTAATCAAATAGTTTGGAGCGGTAGAATCTGATTTTTGTACCGAGGGTTCTTCCTCCAAAAAATATTCCAGACGAATATTCCCTTCAATGGCTGTTCCTGCGTGGATACGATTCATTTCATATTTCCCCCTTATGTGAATATATTTCACATTTTCTGTGAACTTCATTAGAATAGTGCAAAAAATCTGCGAAATCAAGCAAATTTTAGGATATTTTCTAAAAAGTTGTAAAAAGCGCAACATGTTGCGGAGGGCTATAAAACCGTAACGATAAAATGCAAGTCTATTTTGTCCTTCTTTTGCATAGGTTAAAAGCAGAGAAAGGAAGGGGAATAGTATGGATTGGCATCACCTGACGAAGGAAGAAACTGCTAAAAAATGGAAAACAGATTGCCAAAAAGGGTTAAAAGAAAGTCAGGCAACATCGCTGTTGCGTAAGTATGGACCCAATCTTCTGCCGGAAGCAAAGGGCAAAAGTCTGATTCGACGTTTTTTTCACCAATTTTCTGATTTTATGGTATTGATCTTGTTGATAGCGGCAGGAGTTTCTTTTTTAACTTCTTTTTTACAGAAAGATGAGGACTATCTGGATGCAATTGTTATCTTAATCATTGTAACCGTCAATGCGGTGATTGGAACCCTTCAGGAGAGCCGCGCAGAAAAGGCAATTTCTGCTTTGCGTAAAATGGCGACTCCATGGGCCAAAGTGATTCGAGACGGAAAGACCAGAAAAATCCCTGCACAAGAGGTTGTACCGGGGGATCTGGTTGTGCTCGAAACAGGAAATCTGGTGCCTGCTGATGTGCGCTTGACAGAAACAAGTGATCTTCGGGTAGAAGAAAGTGCGCTTACGGGAGAGAGCGTGCCGGCTTCGAAAGGGACTGATCCGCTCCCGGAAAAGATAGCTTTAGGGGACCGAAGCAATATGTGCTTTTCCTCCACCGTGGTCGCGGCGGGAAATGGGCGCGGGATTGTGGTAGCAACAGGGACCAATACGCAGGTTGGAAAAATCGCCCATATGCTGCAGACTGCGCAGACACCGCAGACACCGTTACAGAAAAAGCTGGCAGTGGTGAGCAGAGTTTTGGGAATTGGCGTTTTGATTTTATGCGCTATTATTTTTCTGATGGGATTGTTCCAAAAAATTCCGCCGCTTGAGATGTTTTTAATTGCGATCTCTTTGGCGGTTGCTGCCATTCCGGAAGGACTGCCGGCAGT
>DIQY01000037.1:0-6978 GCA_002424295.1 Ruminococcaceae bacterium UBA5450
GCTTGTTTGATTGGCGGCATACATCTGATGACACCTAGAATTACCGCTTATGCGTCGGTACAAAAAGCATCTCAAAATCAGGAAGTACAAACAACGACTTCTGATTTAAAAATCAATACAAACCAGACTTATGTGCCTGCTTTTCGCGCGACACCATCTTCCGTATCGGATCACCTTTCTTCTTCGGCAGATAATCTGCTTTTACAGAAGGACCAGCAGATCGGAGTTGACAGCTGTGGGCTGTATATAGATGGAAATTTCGTAGGTGCAGTAAAAGAGGAAAGTGAATTACAAAAACTTTTGCAGAATTTATTGGATTCGGCAAAAGGAGATGGAGAGGATGCTACTTCTACATTTCTTTCTGATGTCAGATGTATTCCCGGAACTTATCCGGCTTCGTCTGTTTTAACCGACGAGACGATGAAAGCATTGCTTTTATCAAAACAAACGGTACAGACGGATTATCAAATTCAGAACAATGAAAATGCCCAGAAAATTGCAAATGAAAACGGGCTTACGGTTGAGACCCTTTCTCTAAAAAATCCGGATGTTGATTTTAGTTCTCTTAAGAGTGGAGATACCATCAAGCTTTCTCAGGAGAAGCCGCTGATTTCGATTCAGTCCGTTTGCGCGAAGCAGGAAACAGAAGAAATTCCTTATGACACCGTACAGAAAGACAGTGATACGCTTTATAAAGGACAGACTTCTGTAGAGACAGAAGGAGAAAATGGCCAAAAGCAAGTCACTTATTGTATTACGAGTGTCAATGGCAAGGAGACGAATAAAGAGGCAACTCATGCCGAGGTGCTTAAGGATGCGGTTTCTAAGGTAATATTAAACGGGACGAAAGACTGTCCTGCAGGAATGGCAACTGGTACTTTTGAATGGCCGACGCCAACTATGCATACGATTACAACAGGGTTTGAATATCGTTGGGGAAAGTTCCATCCTGGCATTGATATTTCTGACGGAAACGCCTTTGGATCTCAAATTGTTGCAGCAGACGGTGGAACTGTCACCAAGGCTTCCGATACCGGAGATGGATACGGAAACTGTGTGATGATCGATCATGGCAATGGCTATGTGACCTTGTATGGTCATTCTTCCCAGCTTCTTGTTTCTGTCGGTCAAAAAGTACAAAAAGGACAGCTAATCGCGTTGGTAGGCAGCACCGGATATTCTACCGGCCCTCATTGTCACTTTGAAGTGATTCATAACGGAACAAAAGAAAATCCGTTTTCTTATGTTTCTCAATAATTGTTTAAGATAAAAGAACAGGAGTACTTTGCCGATCAAAAGCGGCGAAGCACTCCTGCCTTTTTTATTATTTAAAAAATTTTTTCAACAGATTTATATATTGCTCTGTATGCACCAAACTGAGCTGACCATGCTTCATATTTTTAGCAATATACAGTTGGCTTTTCGGAATCGTACGATGCAGCAATTCGGCAGATTCCTTCATCACTTTAATTTCGTCTGAGCCGACAATAATCAAGACCTTTGCATGAGTAGCTGCAATAGAAGGCTTTAAACGATAATTACCGTTACTCAGCGTAAGGTTAATTAAAGACTGTTTGCTGATCTTTTGACTGTCTTGATAATAAGTTTCAAATAGTTCGTCGGGGACACACAGGGACTTTGCCTGTAGTTTAGAGAACCAGCGCTTTTTAATCAGGCCATAAAGGAATTGGTAAGCTGGAACTGTTAAGGCAGTTGTACCTTTAATGGGAATTGTTAGAGCACTTTCAATGATAGCATATTGAGCAATGTCAGGCTTTGTGGACAGTATTTCTACGATGATCTGTGCACCGATAGAAAGTCCGCCAATCGCAAAGACTTTTCCATCGCAATCGTTTTCAATATAGCTGATTAATTCTTCTGCACATTTTTGAATGCTGATAAATGTTTCCGAGCCGTCTTCACCATGTCCGTCTAAAATAGGGGTCACTAAATGAAATTCGGATGACAAAAGCTGTACAGCATTCTTCCATGACCAGTCGGATAACCCACCGCCATGCAGTAGAATAATGGTTGGAAGCTTTTTATCGCCTGTTTCTTTAAAAATCATAAATTTATTACCTTTTGTAGACTTAGTCTGTTTGCTAAACGTAAGGTGTATTATAAACTAAGGCTTATAAACTGTCAAGAAAATAAAAATTTCTTAGAATGAATAAAAGAGTCGGTGCAATTTTTTTGTTGGAAAATTGCACCGACTCTTTCTAGAATCTCGATTTAAACTTTTAAAAAAGGTTTTGCAAAGTTGGAACTTCGCTTTCTTTTAAATATTCCAATTGAACAGCTCCGCGGTCGCATTCAGAGTAAAATTGCTCAATCGAATTTGTTTCACACAATTCCGGAAGTGTAGAAAGTGTTTGATCAATGGCCTCTAGTCTAGCATGAGGCATAAAGGTACAGAGAACCTGATGACAGCCCTGCCAGTCCTCTTTTATCTCCTTGCAAAGTTCCTGCGCATGGTTATAATCTCCAGAAACAGAGACCGACTTTGCATTGGCGAGTTCCTGTATCATATTGTCTGTATACTGCAAAGTTGTGTGCATTCCCAGATTGCAGACTACGCCCAGCAGAACCGCAAGAGCACCGATGATAATAAGCCGGTTCATACTTTGCCTCTTTTCTGAATAATCTGATAATTACCGCTGGTATCGGCAGTCATGATGAAAATATCTTTTGGCTGCAGCTGTTTGCTCTTTAAAATGTTCTGTAACCAAATACGATTCTTATTGCAAAGATTGAGTGAAGAATCGTTGATTACCCCATCGCTGATCACAACGGTTTCGAATCCGGAATCGGTTTGAGCAACCCCAAGAGCTCCCGCAGTCGGCATTTCTTGTTCAGGCTTTTTTAGAATGCTCATTTTTCCGTTTGTTTCAACGATTGCGTAGGAGACATCAGAAATATGAAAAACATTTTTTTGCCGAATTGCTTCAAATAAATCTTCTGTTGTCATTCGTAGGCGGTGCATTTCCTGCGGCTGAATTTTGCCGTCTCGGATGACAATGATGGGCTTTCCACAAATCATTTCACGGAATTTTCCGCTTTTCATCATGATAAAGGACACACCCACTTCACAGATTGCCAGAACGGCAATTGGAATAAATCCGCTTGCGAGAGGCTGACCGGTATCCTGCATTGGGATGGCCGCAATATCAGAAATTAAAAGCGTTACCACCAGTTCGCTTGTCTGCAGTTCACTGATCTGTCGTTTTCCCATGAGCCTAACCGCTGCTATAATCACTATGTATAGCAGTAGTGTACGGATTAAAGAAATCATCATAAATACATCACCAATTTTATTATGAACAAAAGGGGAAAAGCTATTCATGTTTGGCAAAAGATTGTAATCTGTTTTTGCAGATGATATAATATAAAAGTTCGTATAAACGTCTTTATGAGCAGAAATTTTAAATGGAGGGGATTTATTTGCCTGCACTCTCAGTGATTGTACCGGTATATAACGGCGAAGAAAAACTGAATTCGTGTGTAGAGAGTATTCTGGAGCAGAGTAATCCTGATTTAGAATTGCTGTTGATCAATGACGATTCAAAAGATCGTTCACTGGAATTTTGCCATCAGTTTGAACGTCAGGATTCTCGCGTTACAGTGTATGATAAACCTCATGGGGGACAATATGACTGCTTTAATTTTGGAGCAGTTCGCGCAAGAGGAGACTATCTTCTGTTTTTGCCAGGAGAGAGCTGTCTGATGCCAGAAGCCGCTAAAGCACTTGTTTCCTGTGCTCAACAGGAAAAAGCAGATCTCTTGCTCTTTGGAGAAGCGACGGCCGCTGGGGAGAAATTTTCTCTTCCGATCCCGAAGGACACTTCTGATTCTAAAATCTGTGAGTTGGTACAAAATGCATTAGTGGGGCCGGGAACAAGGGAGCAGGAGTGGAGAAAAGTAAAAGGCTTGGATTCTCCATGGAGAAGACTTTATCGGCGAGAATGGTTTTTAGAAAACCACCTGCGCTTTTTTAAAGGCACAGAGCTTTTTCCACCTGCACTGCCGGCAGCGGTTATGGCACATTATGCTTCACATAAAACTGTCCTTTTGCCGGAACCATTTGTTGTTTTTCAAAAGGCTCCGATAGAAATTTCAGACCAGAAAAAAAGCTTGATCGAACGGTACCAAGTCTGCTTTGAGATGGTGGCTGATTTTTTAAAGCAGCAGCATATTTATGAGCATTTGGAAAAACGCCATCTTGCATGGTTTCTGCTGGAGGCAGGAAAGTCTTGTTTGGAAGAAGCAGTTAAAAGTTCTTTGGAGAATCGGGAAAAACTATATGACCGCTTGAAACAGATTCTTAGAACTCCGCTGATGATTCGAGCAATTCAGTCGGATTTTCAGGATGGATTTTCCCGAACAGAAAAAAGGATGCAGAGAATTTTGAGAATAGATCATTTTCATTTAATTGAATCATACTTTCGTTATCATATTCGGCAAATGACTTAAATTTTGATATCAACGGAGGAATATCCATGATTTTAAAAGAATTGATAAAGAATCTGCCTTGCAGTTTAAAAGGAGACAATACCGCCGAAGTTACGGGAGTTGTTTATGATTCCAGAAAAGTTGTTAAGGGCAGCGTCTTTGTTTGTATGGTAGGACCAAATTTTAATGGACATCAGTTTGTGAAACAGGCTCAGAACGCCGGCGCTGCAGCAGTGGTTGTGCAGGAAGAGGTTGAATCACTTTCCTGTGCTGTTGTGCGGGTAGAAAATACGAAATATGCGCTTGCTGTATTGTCGGCAGCATGGTTTGGAAATCCTGCCGAGGAACTTACGGTAATTGGAATCACCGGAACCAAAGGGAAGACGACTGTCAGCTATATGGTACACTCTATTTTAGAGAGTGCAGGAATCCATACCGGAATTATCGGGACGATCGGTACGGTTATCGGAGATCAAATTACAAAGACAGAGAATACAACGCCCGCTTCTTATGAGATTCAGTCTGCAATGCGTCATATGGTAGAATCTGGCTGTAAAGCCTGTGTGATCGAGGCAAGTTCCATTGGCCTTCGGGAGTATCGGGTCAGCGGTTTTACGTTTGATATTGGTTTATTTACGAATTTTTCTCCTGACCATATCGGCGGCGTAGAGCACAAAGATATGGAAGAATACCGTCGCTGTAAAGCAATGCTGTTTCAGCAGAGCAAGTTGGGAATTATTAATCTTGATGATCCAAATTGGAAGGGAATTGTCGAGGGGCATACTTGTCCTCTCGAATTCTATGGATTTTCAAACAAAGCCGAGCTGCGCGCTTCCAATGAGAAACTTGTTTCCCGCCCGGGTTATCTTGGAGTTCAGTTTGATTTGGAAGGAGCAGTCAGCGCTAAAAATATCACGGTAGATATTCCGGGAAAATTCAGCGTTTATAATGCGCTTTCTGCAGTGGCTGTTTGCCGTCATTTTAATGTTTCAGAAAAAGCAATCCGAGAGGGGCTCGATACAGTTAAAGTAAAAGGCAGAGTAGAGCCTGTTTCTGTGCCCGGCAATTATACGTTACTGATCGACTACGCCCATAATGCGGTCAGCATGGAAAATATTCTGACCACTTTGCGGGAATATCAGCCGCATCGTTTGATTTGCCTTTTTGGAGCTGGTGGAAATCGTCCGAAAATTCGCCGGTACGAAATGGGTGAAATGAGCGGGAAATTTGCGGATTTATCCGTTGTAACAGCAGATAATTCCCGCTTTGAAAATGTGATGGATATTATCGCTGATATTGAAGTTGGCCTGCATAAAACCGACGGAAAGTATCTAGTCATTCCGGATAGAAAAGAAGCAATCCGCTACTGCATGGACCATGCAGAAGATGGGGATATTGTTGTTCTCGCAGGAAAGGGTCATGAAGATTATCAGGAAATCAAGGGCGTAAAATATCATCTTGATGAACGTGAAGTTGTCCGTGACATTTTAAAAGCGGAAGGGAAGGCGTAAAGGATTTTATGCAGATGACGGTAAAAGAAGCTGCAGAGGCTTGCAGTGGAAAGATTCTCTGCGGAAACCCCGCAGCATTGATTACATCGGTCTGTACGGATAGTCGGCAGGCAGGGGTAGGCTCGCTTTTTGTCCCGATTTGCGGAGAACACACCGATGCGCATATTTATATTCCGGCAGTTTTTAAAGCAGGTGCTGTTGCTACTTTCACGCAGAACCATCAGTCGATGCATGACAGTCATGCGTGGATTGCAGTGCCGGATACCTTGAAAGCGCTGCAGACGCTTGCCGCTGCGTATCGTAGAAAGTTTTCTCTTCCGGTGATTGGGATTACAGGGAGTGTCGGAAAAACAACGACCAAGGAAATGGTAGCATTGGCGCTTTCTTCTGAACTCAAGGTAATGAAGACACAGGGAAACCAGAACAGTCAGGTTGGCTTGCCGCTTACAATGTTTCAACTGGAAGAGAATCAACAGGCGGCAGTGATCGAAATGGGCATGAGTCAATTTGGAGAGATGAGCCGTCTTGCGGAAATTGCAGCACCAAAGTATGCGGTGATAACAAATATTGGAATTTCTCATATTGAAAATTTACATACACAGGAGAATATTCTGGCACAGAAACTGCATATTACCGATCAATTTCAAGAAAACTCCGTCCTTTTTTTAAATGGAGATGATCCACATTTAGCTTCTTTGCGAGGAAAGCTTCCCTTTGAGAAAATCTATGTCGGTACGTCTGAAGAATGTGACTATCGGGCCAAAAACGTTCAAATGGAGAATGGGCATACTCGTTTTCTTGTGAATCATGGAAAGTTGGAATGGTCGGTCGATCTGCCGGTTCTCGGTACCCATCATGTGATCAATGCAATGTTGGGGATTGCAGTGGCAGAAAAGCTGGGAGTATCCGCTGAAAACGCAATTTGTGCTCTGAAAAATTATCGTCCGCTCGCGATGCGTCAACAGATTCATGAAGCAAACCGTATTACAATTATTGATGATTCCTATAATGCCAGCCC
>DIQY01000037.1:7308-7629 GCA_002424295.1 Ruminococcaceae bacterium UBA5450
CGTCGATTTTCTGGTTACGGTAGGAGAACGTGCAAAAGAAATTGTAAAGGGAGCACTGAGTGTAGATCCCAAACTTGAATACAAAGAATGCGAAACAAATGAGCAGGCAGTGAAAGCGCTTAAACAATATTTGACTGCCGGGGATACTGTTTTAATTAAAGGCTCCCGCAGTATGCATACGGATGAGATTGTGCGGGCTTTACTATGAAATCAGAAGAATTTTTTCTTAAAATAAGAGTAAAAGCAACGGCCTTTGCAGTTTGTGCAGAGGTCGCTTTTTCTGTTATGAACACCATAAAAACGGTTGACAACAAAGGTGAG
>DIQY01000037.1:7910-11090 GCA_002424295.1 Ruminococcaceae bacterium UBA5450
GTTCAAGTCCCCCCCCTCGCACCATCAGACTGAGTCTGGACGCAATTCGCGTTCAGGCTTTTTGCTTTCTTTGACTTTCTCGCTTATACTCAATCCTTCAGCATTTTTACGCAATCTTTTGTCCGCTCTTTAGTATAAAAGAAAAGTTGATTTAATCCCAGGAATACCACCCAAGAAAATAATAATAATGAATTTATTGATGAACTAAACAACTATCGGCCGAATATTATTATAGAGTGAAAGGGGAGTGTTATTGCCATGGCCCAACTAACAGTAGACCTTGGAACGGCCACTCGATTTGCAGTTCTGGCCGGCTCTGGAATTACTAACACTGGTGTGACCACGATTACGGGGGACGTTGGGACGTTTCCAACAACAACTGAAACCGGCTTTGGAACAGTTACAATACTTGGGACAAATCATATGGGTGATGCTGTTACGCAAGCGGCAAAAAACGACTTAGTCACAGCCTATAATGATGCTGCAGGAAGAACGCCTGTTATTATCCCGACTGAACTTGGCGGAACAACATTGACTCCTGGCGTTTATGCTTCAAACGACGGCACTTTCCAGATAACGGGTACTCTTACTCTAGATGGTAATGGCCTCGAAAATCCCGTCTTCATATTTCAGACCGCCACTACGCTCATAACAGCACTAGGCAGCAGTGTGTCCCTTATAAATGGAGCTCTTGCATGCAAGGTGTTTTGGCAAGTAGGAAGCTCAGCAACGCTCGGAACTGGGTCTTCATTCCAGGGAAGCATTCTGGCGTTAACGTCAATTACGGTAAATACGGGTGTAGTGGTGAATGGCCGAACACTGGCCAGAAATGGCGCTGTTACATTATCCGGCAACACTATCACAGTAACGATATGTCCTGAGTCTGTGCGTGGGGTGCCCCTGTGGTAGATTATATAAGGGAAGCATAAATTTGAGATGTCCCCAAAATCAGTAGTCAATAAAGCTGCTGATTCTACATAAAAGTGACTTTGCTCGGATTTGATGAGTCATAAGAAAACCTCTACAATGGAAAAATTGGCACTGTCGTTTCCATGGACATAAATGCCAGAAGCCATAGTTGAAGGATCATAATTTCCGTTCAGCACGACATTGTCCGCCTCGATGCTGACCGAATGATTTTGATCGGTGGGTGAATGAATGCTTCATCAATGCGGGTCCGCCACTCGAAGCCACAGTGGCGGACCTATTGTTCTGCGGAGCGGTACTAGTTTGAAGAACATCCGCACAATACTGAGTCTGAATACCATTTGCATTTGGCCTTTTTTATTTGAAGTTTCTTTAAAAAAAAAGAGACACTTTTTAAAGGTGTCTCTTTTTTTCACAGTTAAAACTTAATAGTCTCCGCGTGTTAAATTATCTGCGTAATTTCGCAGGCTTTCGAACGAATTAACGTTAAAAGATCTGGTGCTGATTTGCTGCCGAACCGTCGGCGGAAGATTATCAAAATAGGCTTTTGCTTCCGGGTTATCCTTGAGCATTTCAAACATGTTTCCATATTTTTTATCCATAAAAACACCTCCGAAAAGAGTATGGACAAATAAAAGCAAAAAATACCATTTTTAAAAGAGGAAAAAGCGGTTATCAGTGAGGCTTTATTGTTACATCAAAAAGGAAAAGAGAGATTGATGTTTCTTTCAATCAAAAATCCTGCAATCAGTTGTAAAATTAAGATAAATGGAATTCCAATCATGAATTTTAATTTTCTGGTTTTGTGATGGAAAATCAACATAGAGAAAAAAATTCCGAGACTGCCGCCTAAAATTGCCAAAATAAAAAGTGTTCGCTCTGGAATTCTTTGTTTGTTCAGTTTTGCAGCACGTTTGTCATGAAATATGGAGGCAGAGGAGAATAGGTTGATAAAAAGCAGATAAGCAATTAGAAATTTTTCCAAAAGCATAGTCCTCCGTTCTAAAAAAATAAGATTGTCCCTATATATGATAGTACCGGATACTCTGATCGAAGTCAAATAATGAGGAGGATGTAAAAATGGTGTTTTCAATTCACAAGCATACAATTTTACTTGGAATTTTAGCATTGGTGTTAGTTGTTGTCATCTCAATGACTTTTGGAAGAAGAAACGGTGAAGTAACTTCTAGTTCCTCGCAGTCTGGTTCTTTAAAGAACGCATCTGAATCGTTGCCTTCGTCTGCTGTAACCGCTGTCGAGTCATCGTCTGAGAGCAGCAGTACAAATGAAATGCGGGCTGTTTGGGTCCCTTATATGACGCTGGATATGAGCCGTGAATCGGATAAAAGTGAGCAGGCCTTTCAGCAGAAATTTGACAAAATTGTAGAGACGGCTAAACAGAATGGCATGAATACCCTAGTTGTTCATGTGAGGCCTTTTGCGGATTCACTTTATCCCAGCGCATACTTTCCGTGGTCACATTTAACCGGCAGTACACAGGGCGTAGATCCGGGTTATGACCCACTTGCCTATATGGTTCAGAAGACACATGAGGAAGGGCTGAAATTTCATGCATGGCTTAATCCACTGCGCATTCAGGTGAATCAGACGCCGTCTATTTTGTCGGAACAAAATCCTTATAATATCTACCGTTCCAAGGAGGGGACCGCCGACTACGTGGTGGATTGGGAGAATGGAAAGTATTTTAATCCGGCATACCCGGCGGTACGAAAACTCATTGCAGATGGAGCTGCAGAAATTGCCCATAATTATACGGTGGATGGAATTCAGTTTGACGATTATTTTTATCCGACCGACAAAGAAGAATTTGATCAGAAAGCTTATCAAAGTTATTGCAGTGGACAATCCGATGGTAGCCGTCTGTCTCTCCTGGATTGGCGTGCAGCCAATATTAATGCGATGATGGCAGAAGTATATCAGGCAATTAAAAATGTTTCGGCACAGGCTGTTTTCGGAGTGTCACCGCAGGTGAATTTAGAGAACGATCGAAAAATGGGAGCAGACGTTGCAGCATGGGGGAAAACAAAGGGCTATGTGGATTATGTTTGTCCTCAAGTTTATGTAAATTTTAATCATCCCGTTCTCCCATATGAGAATGCGATTGAAACGTGGAGAAATTTAGTAACGGAACCGCAAGTAAAGCTTTATTTTGGTTTGGGATTGTATAAAACGGATTCCAATGCGGACAGCGGTACATGGGAAAATAGTACGGACGTGATGGCGAGGCAGGTA
>DIQY01000050.1 GCA_002424295.1 Ruminococcaceae bacterium UBA5450
TTATTCCGAATTGATTGCAAAATCGATGGGCAAAAGTAAGGAATTTGTCAAAAGGATCCGTGTTGCCGGTCTTTTTCATGATATCGGAAAAATCAAAGTTCCTGATCAAATTTTGTTGAAAAGCGGTCCTTTGACTGATGAAGAATTTAAAGTGATCAAAAGGCATCCAAAAGATGGTGCCGTCTTGCTTTCTTCCATTCGTTCCTATCAGACAATTGCGCCTATTGTTCTAAGTCACCATGAACATTGGGACGGAACTGGATATCCAAACGGAATATCCGGTTACGAAATTCCGGAAGAATCCAGAATTATCAGCGTCGCAGATGCGTTTGATGCAATGACCTCTCACCGCCGCTACCGCAATAATTTAACCCTGGAACAAGCAAAACAGCAATTAATTGAAGGCCGTGGAAAGCAATTTGCCCCGGAACCTGTCGATGTATTTCTTTCCATTTTGGATCAAAATCCGAATATTCTTTCTAATTCCAATTCCACAAGCAATTCCACTAACTTTTAAAGAAAAGGAGACAAAACCATGCATTCTTATCCATATTACCCCACCACTTGTTATGATACTTTTTCATCCTTCCTTTCTGGCATTCAGGTACGGTATAAAAATCAGCCGGCCATTACGGAATATAATCAGGACGGGGTCCCTCATACACTTACTTACCAGCAAATTTATCAAACTGCTCATGAATTTGGAGAAGCACTTCTTCAAAAAGGATTACAGGGAAAACACATCGCTATTGCTGGAGAAAACAGTCTGGAATGGTTGATTTCCTTTTTTACAGTAACTGCTATCGGTTCTGTTGCGGTCTTAATTGACATTGACCAGGATACGGATACCATTCGCAAAA
Source organism: Ruminococcaceae bacterium UBA5450 (assembly GCA_002424295.1). Lineage (GTDB taxonomy): Bacteria > Bacillota > Clostridia > Oscillospirales > Acutalibacteraceae > Caproicibacterium. The sequence goes on from DIQY01000050.1 coordinate 861, forward strand.
TGATTTCTTCTGCAGACTGCGATTTTTTGATTATGTCCGATTCTGTAAAAAAGCTTTTCTCAAAAGATGGCCCTATTTCACAAATGGCAAATGTCAGCATATGCTCAGATGACAAAAAAGCGCCGAACAGTTTTCAGAATGTCTGTGCACAAGGTGCTCAGTTAATTGCGCAGCAGGAAAAAGCATTTTTAAATCTTAAAACAGACGGTAATGATTTGGCGGTAATTGCCTTTACCTCCGGAACAACCAATGCTTCTAAAGCGGTCATGCTCTCTCAAAAAGGAATCTTAATTAATGCCGGTCAATCTATGGCGATGGTAAAATTTACAGAAAAAGTATTCACCTTTCTTCCGTTTTTCCATACCTATGGAATTACCTGCTGCGTTTTGAATGCACTGATTGCCGGTTGCCATCTCTGCATTAACGGGAACCTCAAAACGTTCCAGCGCGATCTTGCTCTTTTTTCTCCTGGAACCTTACTGGCTGTTCCCCTTGTTATGGAAATTATAAACAAAAACTTATCACAAGCTTTATCAGAAGCCGGTTTGCCGGAAAATCCACCCGAAAAACAACTTCTTTGGTTTCACCGAAAAAAAGAATCGGTCCCACCTGAATGGAAAGCAATTAAGCAGAAATGTTTAGGCGATCTTTCTCTTTTGATCTGTGGAGGTGCTTGTCTTGCTCCGGATGTAGTTGAGAGAATGCACAAATTCGGCATCGTTTGTCTAGAAGGATATGGAATTACAGAATGTTCCCCACTTATCAGTGTAAACCGCAACAAGGATTATTGCTTTGGCAGTGTGGGAAAAGTTCTTCCCTGCTTCCAGCTCAAGCTGCAAGAGGATGAAATCCTTGTGCGCGGCGACAGCGTGATGATCGGATATTACAAAGATAAGAAATTGACGGATTCCGTTTTAACTGACGGCTGGTTCCACACCGGTGATCTCGGAGTTCTGGATAAAAACGGTTTTCTACATATTACCGGCAGAAAAAAGAATTTGATTGTTCTGAAAAACGGGAAAAAGGTCTCTCCAGAAGAAATAGAAACCCGCGTATCTCAATTACCACTTGTAAAAGAGGTCATTGCCTACGGAGCAAGCATTGGAGAAGTTAAGGATAATGCCAGACTTGCCGTCATGATCTATCCGGACCCTGACAAAACACAGGGAATGAATTCTTATGAGGTCTTGAACCTTTTGCAAAAACAAATTGATGAGCTGAATGTTGAATATCCATCTTACAAACAAATTCAGCTTGTCAATCTGCGCGAGACACCTTTCGAAAAAACATCTGCGCAAAAAATTAAACGGCAGATTTAGCGATGGAGATAATAAGAGGAGGAAGCGAATTTTGGAAAATTTATTAAATACACTGCAATCGATCATCTATGAAATCACCGGAAAACAGGGAATAACTTATGAAACCGACCTCGTAAAGGATTTACAGCTAAATTCTTTCGACCTGATCAACATTGTGTGTGCCTGTGAAAAAAAGTTTCATATTACGATTGAAACACGGGAAATTTGGAAGCTGCACCGCATTAAAGATGTCATTTCTTATTTACAGGATAAGGGCGTACAATGACAAAAATTTTTCTCTTTCAAAAAGGTCAGGATTTTTCGCCTGAATACGCGCTGCAAAAATCTCTGCATCTTTTTGATTCAGATTCCGATTTTCATGCCGTAAAATTAGAGCATCAAAAAAGTGGTCAACCCTATCTAAGCGGAATTCCTTACACGATCTCCATCTCACACAGCGGTACTTTTTGGGGGTGTGCGCTCTGCGACTGCGACAAAATTGGTTTTGATATTCAGATCGTTGAACAAAATCGGGAAATGGATTCTATCGCCAAACGGTTTTTTCATCCAGCAGAATATTCTCATCTATGCCAAACACAGTTCTCTGATTTCTTTTCCATATGGGCAGCAAAGGAAAGTTATGTCAAATACTTAGGCAGCGGCATCGACGAAAATTTTTGCCGTTTTTCTACCGTTGATCAAAACGGACTTTTGTCTGCAATAAACGGAGCCGCTCTTTATCCCATTAAGTGCGACTCCTCCTATCGAGTTTTTTGCTGCGGTGGAAAATCGACTCCGTCTCTTTATTATTTTGCTAAAAAAAAGGGATACTGAAATTCTTTCAGCATCCCTTTACTATTTTGTTTCTGTCATTCAGATTTCATAATCAAACGCGGTGCGCCCACAAATCATCTTTGCAACCAAAGCCTTAATTTTTAAATGTTCCGGGTGAACTTGATACTGCTCTTCGTCCTCTTTAGAATCAAATACACACTCTAAACATAAATCATAATCTCCGGGTTTATAATTGGCCCCGACTTGTACGGATTTTAATCCATCAACAATTCCAATCAGTGCATTAAAGCGACTGCGCAACAGTGCCGCATCTGCTACTGCATTTCTTCGTTCTGAGTCTTTTAGCTTCCAGAAAACAAGATGTTTCACCATGGATGGGGAACCTCCTTTGAGTACGAATCGACTTTAAGCGAACTATTTTGTCGTCTAAAGCCGATTTTTACTATATCACATTTGATAAAAAATTTCTATGCTTTTTCAGAACTTTTTAGATTTTCGTTTCTCTTATTTTTGAGAAGAAGCGGTCAGTTCCTTGCCGTCATAATCCACTACGATCGTGCTGCGCGGCGCAATCTCACCTGCAATCATTTTTCTTGCAATCAACGTTTCGACCCTGCTCTGCAGGAATCTCTTAAGCGGACGTGCGCCATAAGCAGGATCAAATGCCTGATCCACAACATAATCGCGGGCACGGTCAGTAATCGTCACATCCAATTCTTTATCTGCCAGACGGCGGCGAAGATCTTTCATCTGCAAATTAACAATCTGATCAATCTCCGAGCGCTGCAAAGGTTTATAGAAGACAATTTCATCTAGGCGGTTTAAAAATTCCGGACGGAACTGTTTTCTGAGCAGTGCCTGGACCTGATTTCTTGCTTCTTTGCTGATAGAACCATCCGCTCCGATTCCTTCCAGAATATACTGGGAACCCAAATTAGAAGTCAGAATAATAATGGTATTCTTAAAATCAACGGTACGGCCCTGACTGTCTGTAATTCTTCCATCATCAAGGACTTGAAGCAGCACATTAAAGACATCCGGATGGGCTTTCTCCACCTCATCAAACAGCACCACACTGTAAGGATGGCGACGAACGGCTTCGGTCAGCTGACCGCCCTCTTCATAACCAACATACCCCGGAGGCGCTCCGATTAAACGGGATACGCTGAATTTTTCCATATACTCCGTCATATCAACCCGAATCAGATTTTTTTCATCATCGAACAGCGTCTCGGCCAACGCTTTTGCAAGCTCTGTTTTGCCGACACCGGTAGGCCCAAGAAACAAGAACGAACCGATCGGGCGATTAGGATCCTGAATGCCTGCACGGGAACGCAGAATTGCATCCGCCACCTTTTGGACTGCTTCGTCTTGGCCAATCACCCGCTGATGAAGCTGTTCATCAAGGTGCAGAAGCTTTTCTCTTTCGCCTTCCATCAATTTTGCTACGGGGATTCCGGTCCAGCGCCCTACAATCTCTGCAATCTCCTCGTCCGTCACGCGGTCATGCAAAAGCTGTGCATCCTGTGATTTTTCAGCGATTGCTTCCTGTTTCTCCAGCTCTTTTTGCAGCTGCGGCAGACGGCCATATTTCAGTTCGGCGGCTTTATTCAAATCATATTCCCGTTCTGCCTTTTCAATCTGCGCATGGCAGTCTTCCAGATCACTGCGCAGTTTCTGAACCTTTTCAATAGACTGCTTTTCGTTCTCCCACTTTGCCTTCATTTCTTTAAATTGCTCACGGCGCTCCGCGAGTTCCTTCTGAATATCGACAAGGTGAGCCTGGCTCAAACGGTCGTCCTCTTTTTTGAGCGCTGCTTCTTCAATTTCCAACTGCATGATTTTACGCGAAACATCATCCAGCTCGGTCGGCATGGAATCCATCTCGGTACGAACCATTGCGCATGCTTCATCGACAAGGTCGATTGCCTTATCGGGCAGAAAACGATCCGAAATATATCGGTCGGAAAGGGTTGCTGCCGCAATCAACGCCTGATCCTGGATTTTAACGCCATGAAACACCTCATAGCGTTCCTTTAATCCACGCAGAATCGAGATGGTATCTTCAACAGTCGGTTCTTCTACCATGACCGGTTGGAACCGACGCTCCAGTGCAGCATCTTTTTCAATATACTTATGGTATTCGTTTAAGGTCGTTGCACCGATACAATGCAGTTCACCGCGGGCCAGCATCGGCTTTAAAAGGTTTCCGGCATCCATACTGCCCTCTGTTTTGCCGGCGCCTACAATGGTGTGCAACTCATCAATAAACAGAATGATTTTTCCTTCGGATTTTTTAACTTCATTGAGAACCGCTTTGAGACGTTCCTCAAATTCACCGCGGTATTTGGCCCCCGCAATCAACGAGCCCATATCCAGAGAATAAAGCTTGTGATTCTTTAGGTTGTCCGGAACATCTCCGCGAACGATTCGCAGGGCAAGTCCCTCGGCAATCGCAGTCTTGCCAACGCCCGGCTCGCCGATCAAAACCGGATTGTTTTTCGTTTTACGCGAAAGGATTCGAACCACATCCCGAATCTCCGTATCACGGCCAATCACCGGATCCAATTTATGGTTTCGCGCAAGCTCTACCAGATCCTGCGCATATTTAGAAAGAGAATCATAGGTTCCTTCCGGGTTATCACTGGTTACTCGTGTATTTCCGCGCACGCTGGAAAGTGCCGCAAGAAATCCGCTTTCGGTAACCCCAAAGGTGCGAAACAGATCCTTTAACGTTTTATCTGCCTTATGCAGCAATCCTAAAAGCAAATGCTCAACACTAACATATTCATCTTTCATGTGAGAAGCAGCACTTTCTGCCTCATTCAGAGCAGAATCCACTGCCTGAGAAACATAAATTTTTCCTGCCTCTCTGCCTGGTCCAGAAACGCCCGGCAGTTTCTTGATCTCTAGATTGACCGCATTTAAAAATGCCTGTGGATCCACATTCATCTTTTTCATCATCTGCGGAATTAGACCATTTTCCTGCTGGAGCAATGCCGCCAGCAAATGTACCTGTTCAATCTGCATGTTTTCGTTGGCTGTTGCCAAACTCTGTGCGCCTTGAACCGCGTCAATGGATTTCTGTGTAAAATTCTGTGCATTCATAGCATCTCACTCCTCATAATTCAACTGAACGTCTGAAAAACCGTCTTTAAAGTCTTTCCCAATCGTTCTAAATTTAGTATAATTGGGATTCATGAATCTGTTGTGAACAAATAATTAATTTTTAGCACTCTATTTAGTTAAGTGCTAATTTGCTTTTATGAAAATCTTTCCAGCTCCATCTTAGTCGAAATTAATCATAAAAACAACCGGGGCAGAAAATTTTTCCGCCCCGGTTGTTTTTATAAAGTCTTAAAAATTTCGGCCCCGCGCGTCAAAAGCCATCGATGAATTGCAAGTGCCAGTAAAAATAAAAATGCACTTGCGAGGAATAAAAACTGCTCAATTTCAAGATGAGAAGAAAGCAAGTAAAACGCGCCTGCTAATAATGCCGTCAGCAGCATTCCTCCGAAAATACCACAAAACGCCGATGCAGATTGCTTTACGATAATGGTATCATTCTCTCCGTTCATCTTCGGAAATTTGAGATTGGCCATCAATCCAAATTGTGCTACAAAGATTCCCATCGCAAGGCCGACAAGCAAAAGACTGATTGTGCTCAATACCGGTAAAGAAAAAGCTATGCCCAAAAGAGGAACACTTACAATCGTACCAACCCAACAAATGATCAGATTAAGCGCTGCCTTCGCACTAAAAATTATTTTTGTTGGTACAGGTGATCCCTTTAAAACCCAAAAAGTGTTGCCTTCCAGGCTAATTGATACACATGTTGTATTCGTCATCGAAATGATCGCACAGATTCCAAGCGCCAAGATCGGCACAAGAATTTTTTCTCCGATCTGTTGGACAAAGTCAAAGAGACTCTGCCCGGCAACAAGCGCATAAATAGAAAATCCAATCATAATTAATACGCCTATTCCGGTATTAAACAAGTAAATCGTCGTTCCAAAATAGCGGCCGCATTCTTTTTTAAAAAGTGCAGCAAATTGACTGTTGCTTTGAAGCTTTTGCAAGTGATAATCATTGCGGAGCACATGGCTCTGCATTTTAGAAAGCAGTTTCTGATAATGTGAACTGAGTGCCCACGAAATCAGCAAAAACGGTAAGAAGCAGAATAGGACCAGCCATAAGAGGGAAAGAAAATTCCCCTGCAAACCATCCATAAGCCAGCCAAACAGAAAAAGCCCTGTATGCAATGTCTTTTCAACTTGATTTGCATTGAGAAGCAGCGCTTGAAGAATATGATTGACCCGCATAGAACCAATCAAAACGACTGCCAGTAAAATGCCGCTGATTAAATTCCCCATCAAAGCGCGATGACGGCTATGTGCAGAAAGAAATGCAATCAGCCAGCCGCCCAAAAGGGCAAACAAAGACGACAAAAGCGGTACAAAAATGATGCTGATAATAATTGGAAAAATCAAAAAAGCGCTGCCGCCGCCATAAAAAAGATATGCAACCGTTGCAGGGATCATCCAAAGCCCGCTGAACACTAAATTTTCAAGATAAAGTGCGAGCACCTTACTAAGCATCACCGTAAATGCCGAAACCGGCAAAGGCAGCAATAAATTGCTGTCCTTACTGCCAAAGACAAGGCCACTAGCCGCAAAGATGGTAAATATTACAGAAACAATGGTTGCTAGAATTGTCATCATCGGAATTAAAAGCTGCAAATTTCCTATCGATGATAAGAGATCTGCCAGCATAAAGCTATAAACTCCAGAAAGATACAGCGCTAAAAACGCCATTAAAGCAAGCGCACCAATCCAGCCTGCCGAACGCTTTTTTCCGACAGAAAACGAGCGCAGCATCGCCTGAAAATTAATCTTTAAAAGAATCCCGAGCTTACGCATGCGGCACATCCTCCTTTTCAAGTTCCAGGAATACCTGCTCCAGACTCTCATCACCGACAATGGAAGCTGTTGTATCCACCTTAATCAGTTTCCCCTGTTTAATAATCGCAACCCGGTCACAAAGCTTCTCTGCCACTTCCAAAACGTGTGTAGAAAAGAAAACTGCTCCTCCTGTCTCGCACATTTCACGCAGAAAACCTTTGAGCAAAAAGGAAGCCTGCGGGTCAAGCCCCACAAAAGGTTCATCTAAAATCAGCAGCTTTGGTTTGCGCATAAAGGCAGAAACCAGAGACAGTTTCTGCTTCATCCCATGGCTGTATCCGCCGATCGCGCTTCCCAGAACCCCTGTAATTTCGAACGCATCTGCATAAGTTTTAATCCGCTCTTCCCGCACTTTCGCAGGAATCTCATACAGATCTCCAAGAAAATTTAGATATTTAATTCCGGTAAGGAATTCATAAATATCAGGGTTATCCGGCAAAAAAGCCATCTCTCTTTTGGCTTCTACCGGCTCCTTTTGAATTGAATGCCCGTCAATAGTGATTTCTCCTTCGGTAAAATCGAGAATTCCCGCAACAGCGCGCAGCGTCGTCGTTTTTCCCGCTCCATTATGTCCGATAAAGCCAAGAATTTCGCCGGAATGAACCTCCAGATTTAGGTGATCCACCGCCTTTTTTCCTCCTGCATATGTTTTCGAAAATTCAGAAATTTTCAGCATAATTTTCCCTCCGGATTTTTCTTTATTTAGATGCTCGTCTATTAGACAGTCATCTAATTGTAGTATATCATAAGCTTTTAGAATGTCAAGTATTATCTTAAAAAAGGAAACGGAAAAGAAAAGCTTGTGGCTTTCCTTTTCCGTTTATTTAAGTGGATGCGTTTCTTTTTGTCCGCAAGGTATCCGTTGCCGTAATGACCCCCTGGCTCCAACTTTCCGGGGTAACCTCTCCGCTGACAAGAGCTCCAAAAGTACCGAAAAGGCTGCTGCGAAGATCTTTCATATCAGAAGCGCTCGCTGGAAGAAATTCGTCCGTAATCAGGCCGTTTGTAAGCTGATCTCCATGCTGAGAATAAAACGCTTGATGTGCCTGATCAAGCTGTGTTTCGGCTTTCTGGACGACGGTTGTTTCTCCAAATTGAGCACAAATAGCAGCTGCTTCATCGCTATAAGACCAAACCAAAAACTTTTTAGCCAGCTCCTGATCTGCTGCAGCTGTTGGAATCCAGCATTCACTAATTACTGTATAAAGAGTCTGATCTTTTTGAGATTCAAAAGACGGCACTGGAGCAAATCCCCATTCAAAGCCTTCTGCCTTTGTCTCTTGTGCAGTCTGGTCAAGAATTCCGCTTTCACCGGGCATAAAGAGCACCTTATCCTCCAACAAAAGCTGTTCATTTTTAAGATAATTTTCATCATTTGCATTAGCAGGAACTGTCCCATCTGTATAAGAAGCTAATTTTGCAAAAGTATTGAGCACTTTTTTTCCCTTGATCCGAATTCCAGACACCTTCCTGATAGCTGCACACATTAGACAGCAGTGTCGGATCGGTATTTGCCAGCATTCCATAAAAGAAAGTTTCCAGATCTTCCGGTTTTGAATAGGCAAAAAGTGAAATTCCTTTTGCTTTTGCCTGATCGGCAAGAGCCCACATTTCGTCCCATGTTTTTGGCACCTGCCACCCATTTTCCTGAAACAGATGCTGATCGTAAACAAGGCCGGCGGGACTAAAAAAGCTGGGCAGCAATAGCTGCTTTCCATTTTTAGAAAATGCCCCATTATTAACGCCCGGCAGCATTTTATCTTTTACCGTTTTCGCTTCGCCCGGGATTACTTCTCCCAGAAGATCAGATAGATCAAGCATTGCGTTATTCTCCAATTTGGTTTCCGTCATTCCCTGTACACGTCCAAGGGGAACAAACATCAGATCCGGGCAATCCCCGGCCTCTTTCATCTGACCAGTAAGCGTCTCGATTTCAGGGTCTACTGTAATCGTGACTTTTACACCGGGATTTTCTTTCACAAAAGCGTTGGCAAGTTGTTGCCACATGTTTTTAGCATAGCTTCCTTGGGCCACATTAATTTTAAGTTCTCCCTCTAATTTTGCAGCGCTCTCCGAAGAAGCCTTCCTACTTTCTGCAGAAAGTGGAGAAACTTGTCCGCAGCCACTCAATAACATAGAGAAACAAAGTGCTGCCGTCATCAAAATACAGATTACTTTTTTCATCTTTATCCTCCTTTTAAAAGGAATCCTATGAAAGGGCTCCCTTTACGGCCACTCCTTGTATTATACGGGTTTTCCCGTTATATGCAAGTAAAAAGCCCCGATTTTTGCCGCTAGTCCCAAAATAGCCCTAATTTTTTATCAAAATTGGCTATAAAAACCATATTTTATGAAAAAAGCATCTCTCTTTTGATCCATTCCATCAAAAGATTTACGATCTGCTCTTGTTGGCGGGAAGAAAGTTCTATATGTTCCGGCACTCGATACCATTTATAAAGGCACTCGCGGCAACAGCAGGCACAAGCGTGCTGTGCAATAAAAACAGGATGTCCACGCATCGGAGTTTGCTTGCCGTCATTTGAAATTTGTGCAGGAGCAAGCCGCTCCCGCACAAAATCCTGCGCATGGCATCTGATTGTTTCCATTCCCTTTTCCTTGATATAGAGCTTTTCTTTTTCTTTTAAATGAAAGCGAGAACGAAATTTAGAACGCTTTAGTTTCTGCAAAGCTTCATCGATTGTCTGCATAAAAATCGATCTCCATTGATGTATTTTCAGAGAAACAATAGCGCAACATGTGCCCAATTGTCAAGCATTGAGCAAATTTGCAGTTGCAGGAGGGCTTTCTTTGCAATATAATAAAAAAGATTTGATAGAATTTTGGGGGGATTCCATATGAACCAAAAACCTGTGCTTGTCGTAATGGCTGCCGGAATGGGGAGCCGCTACGGTGGTTTAAAGCAAGTAGACCCTGTTGGAAAACACGGTCAACTGATTATCGACTATTCTCTTTATGATGCACGGCGTGCCGGATTTGAAACCGTTGTTTTCGTCATCAAAAGAGCGATCGAAAAAACATTCAAAGAAGCAATCGGAAATCGCCTGGAAAAGGTGATAAATGTAAAATACGCTTATCAAGAACTTTCTAATTTGCCTCAAGGCTTTTCCGTTCCTCAAGGCCGCGAAAAGCCCTGGGGAACCTGCCATGCAATTTTAAGTGCAAAGCCGTTTCTTGACGGCCCGTTTGCTGTGATCAATTCTGACGATTATTATGGCGCTCACGCATTCAGCGTCATTTATAACTATCTCAATACTCATTCTGCCAAAGATAGCGTGGATTCCTATTGTATGGTCGGATATGACCTGCAGAACACCGTTACCGAAAATGGTCATGTCGCAAGAGGCATCTGTGTATCCGATTCACAGGGAAACTTAAAAAGCGTTACCGAACATACTCATATTGAAAAGCAGGGCAATAAAATATGCTATACAGACGATAACGGCAAAAGCTGGGGAACTTTTCCGGGAAACACGACAGTCTCTATGAATTTATGGGGGTTTTCCGGGCATTTTTTGGAAGAAGCAGAAAATCGTTTTCCTGCTTTTTTAAAAGACAATCTCCTCAACGATCCGCTTAAATGCGAATATTTTCTGCCGAGCGTTGTCAGTCAGCTGATCGAAGAAAAAAAAGCAGTTGTCAAAGTTCTGCACAGTCCGGACAAATGGTATGGCGTCACTTACAAGGCGGATAAGCCAACCGTTGTAAATGCAATTGCCGAAATGACACAATCAGGACTTTATCCGGAAAATCTCTGGAACAGTTCCATCTGATAAAAACGAAGGACCGATTTTGGGTCGAATTTTTTAAAAGCACCTCAAAAACGAAAAAGAGCCGAACAATGCCTTAAAAAGCACTGTCCGGCTCTTTTTTGTTATGAAAGCCGCTTAATGAAATTCCCGTCCACCGAAAGGCCCTCTTTCACGACCATAAAAGCCTGTGGATTCGCAGTATAAACAATATCTTTCAGTATCCCAATTTCATATTTGGAAAGCACGGTATAAAGTACATCGATATTTTCTCCGGTAAAACCGCCTTTTGCCTTCCAACAGGTGATTCCCCTTCCAAGACGTTTTAAAATCTGTGCCTCAATCTCATCATTATTCGTTTTCGAAAGAATAATTGCTTCCACCCGAATATTCTGCGCATGAAATTTATCCATCGTAATCGACATGAACACAGAATAAATCACAGAATAGACCGCAACAGAGGGTTCAAATAAAAGGAGACAAACCGCATAGATCACTCCATTAACAATCATACTCATTCTGCCCACACTGAAATTCGGCTTTGTTCTTGTCAGATAGATTCCTAAAACTTCAAACCCTCCTGAGGAACCGCCCGCCCGCAGATACAGTCCGATTCCAAATCCGCAGATAATTCCACCGATTAGACAGCTAGTGAGTTCTTCTCCCAAAATTGGTTTTTCTGGAATTGGAATAACCGAAAGAAAAATCGTGCAGGCAGTTAAGGTAATCAACAGTTTTTTAACGAAAAGCTTATCCATCATTTTGACTGCCATAATCACCATCGGGATATTGAGGATATAATAAAAGATACCGGCTAAGTCCAGCTGTCCCGACTGAATTCCAAAACTGTTGGATAAAAAAGTCCGAATCAGCTGTGCAATTCCCATCATGCCGCCGCTGTAAAGATTCAGCGGAACAATAAACCAATTTAGCCCAAACGCATAAATTGCAGCCCCGATTACTGAAGCCAGCAGCCGTAATTTTTCATTTTTCCGAAAAATTTCATCAAAATTTTTTTTCATATTAATTCCTCTTTAATGGGTCATTTAATATGTCCATTCGGTACCGCAGAGGTACCATTTTCGTGAAGATAGGTACTCTCAAGATCAGAAAGATGTAACTTTACTGCCAGAGGATAACGTTCATATGCCTGAGAAATCGCGTTGCAGCCTCCTTTCACCGCATCATCGAACCCACCCATATGCCATCGAATCGCCATTGCTTCCCCAGTCTTCAGCCGTAAAAAGCGTTCAATCAAGAAAACAGACTTTTCACCGTGACCATACGGGAATTGATCCTCGATCGAATAATAGGGCTTCTTTTCCCACTGTCCTGTCTGTTCATTCTTAACATTTCTTGAGCTGACCTTATAAAACTGAGCCTTACAGATATCGTGAAGCAGTCCGCAGATTGCAAAGCTTTCGCGGCTGTCAATTCCTTCCTCATAATATTTCTGCATGGTCTGATAGACGCTGACGCTGTGCTGCACCAATCCTCCGAGACAGGCGCAATGATAGCGGGTGCTGGCGGGTGCTGTAAAAAAGTCTGTCTGCTGCAGCCAGCTAAGAAGCGGCTCGCTGCCCTGCCGTTTGATCTCACGTTGATAAATTTCAATAAACTCTTCTTTATATCCCATGGTAATCCTCCCAGTATTTCAAAAATATTTTTTATTATACCACGGAAAATAGGGTTTCGCATCTTCTTTCATTGTTTTTTAAAAGCTTTTCTTTAAAATCGTCAGAAAAAGCTATATTTTTCCCTTTCTTTTTTTTATAATGGAATCCTAATTAAAAATAAAAAATTATGAAAAGGATCCGTTAAATGACACCAAAAAATAAATCTATAGAAGAAGTGTTAAAAAAGCGAAAAAAAAAGCGAAGAATCATTCCGGCAACCTTAACGATGATGGCAGTTATCCTCTGTCTGTTGCTTTTTCTGAATCAAGATTTGAACTCTGCCCCTTCAAAAGAAACCTTTTTAAATACTGGTGCTTCCAAAGTAGAAGGAGGTTCCTCTCTCTCCCTTTCCTCTTATCCAGAGGGCAGCGCACTTTCTAAGATTGCGCTTACCGCACAGACAAATCCCCGTTATCTGACAATCTTAGAAAATTCGAATCAATATCCGGACGAGCTGCTGACCTCTCTCTCCCAAAATGATGAACTTTTAAACTTTACATTGGGATATCCGGAGTGCAAAGGGACTTCTGTTTCTGGAAGCGACGCTTCCGATGTAGTAGAAAACGGAGTGCCGCTTTACCTTCAATGGGACCCCAGATGGGGATATTTACCCTATGGAAACAGCATCATCGGGCTTTCCGGCTGTGGACCCACTTGCTTTTCCATGGTCGTAACCGCTTTGACAAAAGACGATTCCAACACGCCGGATAAAATGGCACAATTCAGCAGTGAAAATGGCTTTAAATCGAAAGATGATGGAACCGATAGCAGTATTTTTACAAGCGGGGCGCAGCTTCTGGGACTCTCTTCAAAATCACTTTCTATGAGTTCTGAAAAAGAGCTCACCGATGCACTGCAAAGCGGCGCTCTTTTAGTCTGCAATCTGGGCCCCGGAGATTTTACAAAGCGCGGACATTATATTGTAATCCGCGGCTATGAAAATGGGAAATTTCTTGTAAATGACCCAAACAGCAAAACAAGGAGCCAAACCACCTGGTCATTTGACCGATTGCTTCCTCAGGTCATCACAATTTACGCAATCAGTGCATAAATATAAAAAGCGTCGCAATCGCCCGACGAATCGCATCGCAGGATTTTCCAAACGCTCTTTCTTCCTCCGGTAAAAGAGGAAGCTCCGGAACATATTCGATTCCATTTGCTCCAACCATTGCAGGGACGCCCGCATAAACATCGGATTGCCCATACTGCCCCCTCAGAAGCACTGAAACAGGGAGAATGCGGTGCTCATCAAAAAGCACTGCTTTTGCAGTATCGGCTAAGACTGCACCAATTCCAAATTCGGTGGAACCTTTCCCCTCAATGATGTCTGTGCCGGAAAATGCAGCATCATGCACTGCTGCTTCTAAATCCGCCGCTTCCAAAAGCGCCGGAGAGTTCTTGATGAAGTCAAATAGGGATTCTCCCCCGACCCGTACCAGAGAAAGCGGGGCGGACTGACTGTCTCCATGTTCTCCCATTGCAAAGCAGGAAATGCTGCGAGGATTTACTTTTAATGCTTTAGCAAGTGCACGGCGCAGCCTCGCCGTATCCAAGCCTGTTCCGGTGCTGAACACCCTTTCTGCCGGGAATCCGGTCAACTTGCGAAAATAAGATGCAATCACGTCTGCCGGATTGGAAATTGTAATTATAATCCCCGAAAATCCGGATTTCTTTACTCTGGGTGCAATCTTACGAACCTCTTCTGCAGTATCTTTTAAAACGTCCATTCTGGTCTGTCCCGAAAGTCTCGGAACCCCAGCCGCTAAAACCAGCAGATCGGCGTCTTTGCAGTCCTCATAATCTCCAACGGAAACTTCTGTGGGCCGTGGCTGAAAGCTATTTGCGTCCTGCAGATCCAGCGCCTGACTTTTGGCTTTTTCCGTATCTTTATCAATTAAAATAATTTTGGAACAAACACCTTGCTGCATCAACGCAGACGCACAATGGCTGCCTACATGGCCGGCACCGATGATCACAATTTTTCCCTGTTTCATTGATGATTCCCCCTAAAATAATCTCAGCCTTGGCTGTTGACAGTCGTGGTTGTAATCTGCTGAAAATCTCCCTGCAAACTTTGCGGAATAATAATTCCTAACTTTTTGGCTGTATCGGTATTAATCATTTTCGCATATTTCTGAATGGATTCTACCGGCGTCTGTGCAATCGTTTGGCCGTCAATCACGCGTTTAATCATCTGTGCGGTTTGCTTTCCAAGGACCGTATAATCGATTCCAACGGTCGCAAGGCCGCCGTCCTTCACCATAGAATCCGCACCGACATATACAGGGATCTTTGCTTCCTCTGCAATTTTTTCATAAAGCGGCATCGCAGAAGCGACGGTATTATCATTCGGTGTGAAAAACGCATTCACTTTTCCAACCAGAGACTGTACTGCCTGCTGCACATCATTGGAATTGGTAACCGTCGCTTCTTTATAGGCGATCCCATTCGCATCGCAGTACGCTTTCGCACGGTTAATCCCAGTCACAGAATTGACTTCACCCGGGTTATAAACAAACCCATAAGTTTTTACGTTAGGCGTCAGCTCTTGTGCCAGTTTAAAGATATCTTCTACCGCAATCGAATTTGAAACTCCGGTAATATTGCCATCTGTCTTGTCAAAAGAATCCACCAGTTTTGCTTCAATTGGATTGCTGACCGCCGAAAAAATGATCGGCACATCTTTTGTAGCTTTGGCGCAAGCCTGTGCCGGGCCGGTAGCGATCGGCACCAACAGATCCACATTGGACGAAAGCATATTATTGATAATTGTCGTGACCGCTGCTGTATCACCCTGTGCATTTTCATAATCGATCTCGATTTTATCGTCCATGCCTAAAGCGGAAAGTTCCGAAACAATTGTCTCCCGAATCTGATCCAGCGATGGATGATCCATAGGCTGAATAATCCCGATCTTATACTTTTTTTCTCCTGCTTGAGAAGGATTCGTTGAAGATGCGGCACTTGTTCCGCACCCCGCAAATACTGATGCCATCAGTGCTCCCACCATCAAAACAGCCGTTCCTCTTGTCAATCTCTTTTTCATCTTGAATTGCCCCTTTCTTTTTCTCGAAAGGTACAGTTGTTGGACCGCACCGCTTTGTTCCGCAAATAAAAAAAGATCTGCCCCTTCTTTTAAAAAGGGCAGATCTTATAAAAATCTGTGGTACCACCTTTATTGGCCGCAAAAGCGACCCTCTCAACGGAATGCCAACACATTCCTTATCGTTAACGCCGACAATACGTCTCAGATACTGGGCCAAAAGGCCTTTCCCCTCGCTCTCAACGGACCATTATGCCATACCGATTTCCGCAGGTTCTCAGCATTTCCTGCTCTCTGTAGGCGCGTATACGGATTCACTTCCGTCTCGAAGATTTCTTCTTGATTGGTTCTATTATATGCACATTCAAAATCTGCTGTCAAGATTTTTTTAAATTACTTAGGAAGAAAAAGTCAGATCCCGTTTTTTATTTCATAAATCCGGCGACAATTTTTTCTTCTGCTTCTTTTTCGGTCAATCCCAGAGTGCAAAGCTTTAGAATCTGTTCTCCGGCAATTTTTCCGATCGCAGCCTCATGAATCAAAGCGGCATCCGGATTGTTGGCAGAAAGTTCCGGCGCGGCATTAACGGTGCCTTCCCCCACCAAAATTGCATCGCACTCGGAATGACCGTTGCAGCGGGTATTTCCAACAATGCGCGACTGATATTCCTGATGGGAATGGTCTTTTGCCACCGACCGGGAAATCAGGTTTGCTCCACAGTTTTCGCCATTCAAGTTGACCTCAAACTGTGTTTTCGCAGTCTGCTCTTTTTCGGTCAAAATCCGCTCGTGGATCACAAGTTTCGCATCTTTTCCCAAAGTTCCCTTGGTCGTACGCAGCGTATGATCTACACCGCCGATTTGAGAAGTATCCATTTCAAGAAAGGCGCCCTCTTCCAGAAAAGCTTCCGTCACAGGGTCAATCGTGCGAAGCCCGTTGCCTTTTCCAGTCCCGATATGCTTTTCCAGATACAGCGCATGGGAATTTTTCCCCATAAAGAAGCGATGAATTCCATTGTGCCGGGCAGGCTCTCCATTTTCCGTATGAACACCGCAGCCGGCTACGATCACAACATCGGCTCCCTCACCGACATAAAAGTCATTATAAACAAGGTCGTCCATATCTCCGTGCGTCACACAGGCGGGGATGGAAACCGTCTCGCCTTTCGTGCCGGGAGCAATCCGAATATCCAAGCCGGGACGATCTTTTTTGGAATCGATCTGAATATGCTCCGTAGACTGCCGTCCGGCGCATTGTCCATCCTCCCGAATATTATAGGCTCCGTGAAACGTTCCTTTCCAGTCAGAAACGATCTTTAAAAGTTGTTCTGAAATATGATTCATCGTTAGCACGCCTCCCCTTCCTCTTTGGGACATTTTTCGCAATGCGGCTCCTTTAAAAGCGTCGGCAGAATCTGATCCGGTTTACCGGAACATCTAATCTGCCCGTCCGCAATTACAACCAGTTCATCCGCAATCTGTAAAATACGTTCCTGATGAGAAATAATCACCATAGATCCATTGATTTTTCCGCGCATCTCCTGGAACACATCAATCAGCGCGGCAAAGCTCCACAGATCGATCCCCGCTTCCGGCTCATCGAAAATCGTCAGCTTTGTATGGCGTGCCAAGACGGTTGCAATTTCAATTCGTTTAATTTCACCGCCAGAAAGGCTGGCATCCACTTCGCGGTCTATATATTCTCTGGCACAAAGTCCAACCTTGCTTAAAAGCGTGCAAAGCCGATCCTCCGAGAGCGTTTCCCCAGAGGCTAGTTCTAAGAGGTCGCGTACGGTAAGCCCTTTAAACCGTACCGGCTGCTGAAACGCATAGCTGATCCCTTTTAAAGCGCGCTCTGTCACATTGAGCCCCGTAATATCTTCCCCATCAAGAATGATCTTTCCGGAATCCGGAGTTTCCACACCGGAGATCAATTTGGCAAGGGTCGTTTTTCCTCCACCATTTGGGCCGGTGATAACCATAAGTTTTCCATCTGGAATTGTCAGATTCATATTTTTTAAAATAGATTCTCCGCCGGGTGCGTGCCAACAAAGGTCAGATAATTGCAGCAAATTGGTTCCTTCTTTCTTTTTAAACAAACAATCAGGAACGAATGAAGTTCCTTCTTTTTCTATTGTAAAAAATTTGACAATCCCTGTCAAGATCAGTTCGCAAAAAATCATACTTTTTTAGTGTACTTTTAGAGTTTCCAGATTCAAAAAGAAAAATACAAATAATTTTTTCTTTTTGAATAAAGAAATTTTTCGCCGATTATCTGAAAAAATTCGGGAAAAAACTTTAGGAACACTTGACAAATTCCCGTTCTGTATGCTATATTAATATCCGTTGCCAATATGCGAGTGTAGTTCAGTGGTAGAACCCCAGCCTTCCAAGCTGGTTGTGTGGGT
>DIQY01000087.1 GCA_002424295.1 Ruminococcaceae bacterium UBA5450
CAAAAAATAAAACAATTGTTTGAAGCAAAAAGTTTGTTAAATTTTTAATTATCTTTTTGAAATTGCCCTTTGGTTGCTTGAAAAGCATTTTGGGGCGTTGTATAATAAAGTCAATTTAAAGATTCTTTACCTATCTGGAAGCGAAAAAACGGAAGGAGAAACGCCATGAACTATCTGAACAAAAAAACAGTTGAGGACATTGATGTAACTGGCAAAAGAGTTCTTGTCCGCTGCGATTTCAACGTTCCCTTTGATGATCAGGGAAACATTACCGACACCAAACGCATTGATGGTGCAATGAAAACAATTCGTTACCTTGTCGATCACAAGGCAAAGGTAATTCTCTGCTCTCACCTCGGACGCCCAAAAGGAGAATTCAATCCAAAGTATTCCCTTAAACCCGTCGCAAAATGCCTCTCGGAAAAACTTGGTTTTCCTGTAAAAATGGCAAGCGACGTCATTGGCGAAAGTGCTCGTTCGATCGCCGCTTCTTTAAAAGGCGGCGAAGTGGAGCTGCTCGAAAATGTTCGTTTCCATAAAGAAGAAGAAAAAAATGATCCCGCTTTTGCAAAAGAGTTGGCTTCTTTAGCAGATATTTATGTAAACGACGCTTTCGGAACCGCACACCGTGCTCATGCTTCTACGGCAGGGGTTGCCGATTATCTCCCGGCAGTCTGCGGCTTTTTGATTCAAAAGGAAATCACCATCATGGGCAAAGCGCTCTCCGATCCCAAACGTCCCTTTGTTGCAATTTTGGGCGGAGCAAAAGTCTCGGATAAAATTTCTGTTATTACAAACCTACTCACAAAGGTCAATACTCTAATTATCGGCGGCGGCATGGCTTATACATTTCTGCGCGCCAAAGGCTATTCGGTAGGAACTTCTCTTTGCGAAGAAGATAAAGTTGATCTTGCAAAAGAGATCATGGCTTCTGCAGAGAAAAAAGGCGTCAAACTTTTGCTCCCCGTAGACAACAAGATCGGCCATGAGTTTAAGCCGGATACCGAAGCAAAAGTCGTCGATTCTGACCAGATTCCAGACGGCTGGATGGGCCTCGATATCGGTCCCAAAACGCAAAAGCTCTTTGCCTCTGCTATCAGCGGCGCCGGAACCGTTGTCTGGAACGGTCCCATGGGACTTTCCGAATGGGAAAACTTTGAATCCGGCACAGTAGCGGTTGCACAGGCAGTTGCCGACAGCGGTGCAATTTCCATTATCGGCGGCGGCGATTCTGCTGCGGCAGTCGAGAAATTCGGCTTTGCCGATAAGATGACTCATATTTCCACAGGCGGCGGCGCTTCCCTTGAATTCCTTGAGGGAAAAATTCTGCCGGGAATTGCCTGCTTAAACGATAAAGACTAACCAGATAAAAAGGAGATTTTTCCATGAAAAAATCGTGCCGCCGGGCGATAATTGCCGGCAACTGGAAAATGAATAAAACGCCGAAAGAAGCAGAAGAACTAATTCGCGGAATTCTGCCGCTTGTAAAAGATGCCGACTGCGAAGTCATCTGCTGTGTTCCTTATGTCGATCTTCCCGTAGCGTTAGAGCTTACTCATGGAACCAACGTAAAGGTCGGTGCCGAAAACTGCCATTGGGAAAAGAGCGGCGCCTATACCGGTGAAATTTCTGCCGATATGCTTGCTTCTATGGAAGTGCCCTATGTGATTATTGGCCACAGCGAACGCCGAACCTATTTTGGCGAAACCGATGAAACCGTTAACAAACGAATTCGTGCTGCACTGGACGCCGGTCTCTCCGTCATCGTCTGTGTTGGAGAATCTCTGGAGCAGCGGGAACAAGGAATCACTTCAGAACTAGTTTCTATGCAGACAAAGATCGCTTTAAACAGCGTTTCCGAAGATGAAATGAAGCGAATAATTATCGCTTATGAGCCTCTTTGGGCGATCGGAACCGGCAAAACTGCAACTTCAGAGCAGGCCAATGAAGTCTGCTCGGTCATTCGCAACACCCTGAAAACTCTTTATGGCGAAAAGGTAAGCGAAGGAACCACTATCCAGTACGGCGGTTCCATGAAGGCAAAAAATGCTGCGGAACTTCTGGCTCAGCCTGATGTGGACGGCGGTCTCATCGGCGGCGCATCTTTAAAGCCGGATGATTTTGCTGCAATCGTAGATGCCGCTTCAAAAGGCTAATTAAATTATTAAACTTCCGGCGCGGACCGGGCGTTTCTGCCCTGTCCGCGCTCTGTGTATCAAAGCAGAGAACGGATTCTTTTAAAGGAGGAACTATTTTATGGCTAAAAAGCCTTTAATTCTGATGATATTGGACGGTTTTGGGATTGCCCCTCCCACTGGGAATGCCATTGCCAGCGCCAACAAACCGAATCTTGACCGTCTCTTTTCCGAAAATCCCATCACTCAGATCGGCGCTTCCGGATTGAATGTGGGACTGCCGGATGGTCAAATGGGCAACAGTGAAGTCGGTCATACCAATATTGGTGCTGGCCGTATCGTCTATCAGGAGCTGACCCGCATTACAAAGTCGATTCAAGAAGGCGATTTCTTCGAAAATCCGGCTCTCCTCTCTGCCATAGAAAATGCAAAACAAGAAGGAAAAGCTCTTCATCTGGTCGGTCTGCTCTCAAGCGGCGGTGTTCACAGTCATATTGAGCATCTCTATGCGCTTGTAGAAATGGCGAAACGCATGAATGTAAAAAATGTTTACATCCACGCACTGCTGGACGGCCGCGACGTTCCTCCGACTTCCGGTAAAGGATTTGTAGCTGCCTGCAATCAGAAACTCGCACAGATCGGCGTCGGCAAAATTGCAACTGTGATGGGCCGCTATTATGCAATGGACCGCGATAACCGCTGGGAGCGTGTGGAAAAAGCTTACGCTGCCATGGTATATGGAGAAGGCAACTTTGCCGATTCTGCCGAAGAAGCGGTGGAAAAATCCTATCAGGAAAAGGTGACGGACGAATTCGTGATTCCCGCGGTCATTGACAAGAGAGGCTGTGTAAAATCCGGCGATTCCGTAATTTTCTTTAACTTTCGCCCCGACCGTGCCCGCGAAATTACACGCACCTTTGTTGACCCTAATTTTTCCGGCTTTTCCCGTAAAAACGGATTTTTCCCGCTCACTTATGTCTGCATGACGCAGTATGATGCTACCATGCCCAACGTACTGGTCGCATTTAAACCGGAAAGCCTTAAAAATACGATGGGAGAATATCTCTCGAAAAACGGGATGACACAACTTCGGATTGCAGAAACCGAAAAATATGCCCATGTTACATTTTTCTTTAACGGTGGTGTAGAAAAGCAATATCCCGGCGAAGACCGCATTCTTGTCAAATCACCGAAAGTTGCTACCTATGATTTACAGCCCGAAATGAGTGCATATGAAGTCACGGACAAGCTGGTAGACGCCATTCATTCCGGAAAATATGATGTCATCATTTTAAATTATGCAAACTGCGATATGGTTGGGCATACAGGTATTTTTGCGGCGGCAAAAGCTGCCGTAGAAACAATCGATCAATGCGTTGGAAAAGTAGTCAATGCAATCTCCGATATGCACGGCGTTGCCCTTATCACCGCAGACCACGGTAACGCTGATAAGATGGTGGATGAAAATGGAAACCCCTTTACGGCACATACCACTAATCCGGTTCCGTTTTGTGTCATCGGATACCCCTGCAAGCTGCGAAGCGGCGGCCGCCTCGCAGATATCGCTCCGACAATGCTCAAGATTCTCGGTCTTCCGCAGCCTGCCGAAATGACAGGGAAAAGTTTGATCGTTTAAAATGTAATTTTGGAAAAAGCCGTACAGGCTTAAACTTGTACGGCTTTTTTATTGCTTTTTGCTTTCTTCAAAAATATTTTAATTTGACATTTTACTTAAAATCGCCTATTCTTTACTATGTTATGATTTTTTCCGGGAAGTCTTTTCTAAAAAGGAGTTTAAAACATGATTC
>DIQY01000045.1:0-399 GCA_002424295.1 Ruminococcaceae bacterium UBA5450
CTTAAAAATGAGAAGATCATTTCGAACCCGGAGATTTTGGATGCTGTGCGGTATCATACAACCGGGCGTGTCGGTATGACGCTTTTGGATCAGATCATCTTTGTTTCTGATTTTATTTCTGATGACCGTGATTATAAAGGAGTAGAACAGCTTAGAAAAACAGCGGAAAAAGATTTGGGTGAAACACTTTTGGAGGGAATGGTTTTTACCATTCGAGAGCTTTCCGAGATGTGTGCACCGATTCATCCGGATACGATTGCGGCTTATAATGAGATTGTACTGAATCGAATGAAGAAAAACAAAAAGAAAGGCTGAAGAAGAATGGAATCAAAAGAGTTGGCCCAAGAGGCTGTACGGGTTCTGGATCGGAAGAAGGGAAAAGAAATTCGGATGATCGGA
>DIQY01000045.1:636-955 GCA_002424295.1 Ruminococcaceae bacterium UBA5450
CAGCAGCACACAAGTAAAAGCATTGGCAGATGAAGTGGAAGTGCAGCTGAAAGAGAAGGGCGAATCGCCGGTTCGCACAGAAGGATATCGCGGTCATTCCTGGATCCTGATCGATTACGGAAATGTTGTGGTCCATGTATTTACCGCCGAAGCACGGCATTTTTATGATCTTGACCGACTGTGGCAGGATGGGAAAGAAACGGATCTTTCAGATCTTCTCAGTCAGGAATAAAATCATTATAAAGTGATAGGGGCGAATCCAAAAATGAAATACGATCATAAAAGAATTGAGGAAAAGTGGCAAAAAGAATGGGAAAAA
>DIQY01000045.1:1141-1398 GCA_002424295.1 Ruminococcaceae bacterium UBA5450
AAGTGGCAAAAAGAATGGGAAAAATCCGACACTTTTCATGCGGAAAATAATAGTGATAAGAAAAAGTTTTATGCGCTGATCGAATTCCCATATCCTTCTGGTCAGGGACTTCATGTCGGTCATCCGCGTTCTTATACTGCAATGGATATTATTGCGAGAAAGCGCCGTTTGCAGGGATATAATGTCCTTTATCCGATCGGCTGGGATGCTTTTGGACTTCCTACCGAGAATTTTGCAATTAAAAATCATATTCATCC
>DIQY01000045.1:1702-5676 GCA_002424295.1 Ruminococcaceae bacterium UBA5450
CAGCTTTATAAACATGGTCTCGCCTATAAAAAGAAAATGAGTGTCAACTGGTGTACCGGCTGCAAATGCGTACTTGCAAACGAAGAGGTTGTAGAAGGCGTCTGTGAACGCTGCCACAGCGAAGTTGTTCATAAGGTCAAGAGCCAGTGGATGCTTAAAATCACCGCTTATGCACAGCGCCTGATTGATGACCTTGATTTGGTGGATTATCCGGATCGCGTTAAGATTCAGCAGAAGAACTGGATTGGACGTTCCACTGGAGCTGAAGTCGATTTTAAAACAACGGCCGGCGATCTGCTGACCGTTTATACCACTCGCCCGGATACGCTTTACGGTGCTACTTATATGGTCATTTCTCCGGAACATCCTTACATTGAAAAATGGGCGGATAAGATTCAAAACATGGAAGAAGTGAAGGCTTATCAGTCGGAAGCTTCCAAAAAGAGTGAGTTTGAACGTGCCGAAGTACAGAAGGAAAAGACGGGGGTTCGACTTGCCGGCGTTTCAGCGGTTAATCCGTTGACGCAAAAAGAAATTCCGATTTTCATTTCCGATTATGTCCTGATGACTTATGGCACTGGCGCTATCATGGCTGTGCCGGCACATGATACCCGTGACTGGGATTTCGCAAAGAAATTTGGACTGCCGATCGTCGAAGTCGTAAAAGGCGGCGATGTGCAGAAAGAGGCATTTACCGATTGCGCTACCGGAGTAATGGTGAATTCCGGAATTTTGAATGGCCTTACCGTAGAAGAAGCAAAGGAAAAGATCAAGCAGTATATGGAAGAAAAAGGCTTTGGACGCAGCAAAGTTAACTATAAGCTGCGCGATTGGGTCTTCTCCCGTCAGCGCTATTGGGGCGAACCGATCCCGATGGTTTACTGTGAGAAATGCGGCTGGGTTCCCCTTCCGGAAAGTGAGCTGCCGCTGAGACTGCCGCAGGTTAAAAGTTATGAGCCTACGGATAATGGAGAATCTCCTCTTGCTCATATGGATGATTGGGTCAACACCACTTGCCCGCATTGCGGTGGCCCCGCACGGAGAGAAACAGATACCATGCCGCAGTGGGCAGGGTCTTCCTGGTATTTTCTGCGTTATCTTGATCCGCACAATGATAAGGCGCTTGCAAGCAAGGAAGCCATGAAATACTGGATGCCGGTTGATTGGTATAACGGCGGAATGGAGCATACAACGCTTCATTTGCTTTACAGTCGTTTCTGGCATAAATTCCTCTATGATATCGGTGTCGTGCCTTGTCCGGAACCGTATGCAAAGAGAACAAGCCATGGCATGATTTTAGGTGAAAACGGAGAAAAAATGAGTAAATCCCGCGGCAACGTGGTCAATCCGGACGATGTTGTCGATGCGTATGGCGCGGATACCATGCGGCTTTACGAGATGTTCATTGGAGATTTTGAAAAAGCCGCTCCGTGGAGCACCAAAAGTATCAAAGGCTGCCGCCGTCTCGTGGAGCGATATTATGCGCTGCTCGATGTGATGACACCGGAAGAAACGGTTCGTCCCGAGATGGAAGTGCCTTTCAATAAGACCATTAAAAAGGTCAGTGAGGATATCGAAAACCTGAAGTTCAATACGGCAATTGCTGCCATGATGAGCTTGATGAATGAGATTAATGCTGCTGGCTCGATCACTCATAAAGAGCTTGAAATTTTCACTCTGCTTTTTAATCCTTTTGCACCTCATGTGACGGAAGAAGTTTGGGAGCAGCTGAAGGTGAATGATAAGATGGCATGTCAGCAGATATGGCCTTCTTATGATGAATCCAAATGTAAAGAAGATACGATCGAAATCGTGGTTCAGGTGAACGGAAAAGTTCGCGCGCATTTGAACGTTGCAGCGGATATTTCAAAAGAAGATGCTTTGGCAGCAGCGAAAGCGGAGTCGAAGATTGCAGAAGAACTTTCTGGCAAAAAACTTTTGAAAGAGATCTATGTTCCGGGGAAACTTGTCAATTTGGTTGCTAGATAATTTCAGCTTTATTTGATTCAAAAAGGTTCCATCAATAGAGGCGGAATTCATTTTCTACTTTTTATTGATGGGATTTTTGCTATTACAAAAAATAAAAAAGGATTTGTTTAACAGAAAAATAATTGATAAAAAAGCAGCGCCAATTTTAATGGCGCTGCTTTTGATATTTTGACAGAAGAGCAAGATTCTGAACGGTTTATTCGGATTTTTCAACTGCTTTCTCAGAAATCAAATTTTTAATCTTGGTAGGTGCGGCAATTTTTTCGGATGCTTTTTTTGCTGTCTTATTTTCTAATTTGACAGGAGCAATTCTTTTCGATTTGGGTGTTGCTTTTTTGCTTTAGGAGCAGTACTTTTGGCTTTTTTTGCTTTCTTAGGAGTGAAATCTTCCATCAGTTCCAGTTCCCATTCTTGGTTATCCCCATCTGTATTTTCCCAAAGCTGCAGATTAGCACCGGCGATAGAGGAGATACCAACAATATCCAGATACTTTTCGGCAGCGATAGATTTGATTTTATAAGCACCGGCCGTTCCAGTGGATTCAATTTCCCAAATTTGCGTGGAAGCGTTTGCTTCTTCCCATTGGTGGAGCCAGCAACCATTTTTAGTTCCGCCTTCAATTACATCGAAGAATTTATTGGTCGCCTTGTTGCGAAAACGGCAGGTGGATTTTTGACCGGGAACAATCGTCCACAGCTGACTGTCAGAATTGTTTTTATCATTGACTTCCAGCAGTACTCCGCTTTCCATTGCGGCATCGCGTACATCGATCGCTTTTCCGCTCTGCTTTGAAATAATTCGGTAATACTTTGTCTGAGAGGCAAATTTTGGGGTTACATTTCTTTTTGTCATAGCGGATACGCTCCCTTTCTAAAGACTTCTCTGAATTTGGATTTATTATAACATTCAGTGAAATAATGTCAACAGATTCCCTCATAAAGCTACTGCTTGAAAGTTTTTGAAAAGAGAATCTTTTCTTTATGATTGCTTTTTAAAGACGATTCCGCTATCATAGAAATTGTGCAATTTTTAGTGAGCTTTGAGAAGAGGAGAAAAAATTTTGAAAACTTCCCGTGAGAAGCAGGCTGTTATGATGATGGCGGTATGTGCAGCACTTTGGAGTACTGCCGGAATTTTTATTAAATTGATTCCATGGCATTCGATGGTGATTTGTGGGCTTCGCAGCCTGCTTTCAGCAGTAGTCGTTTTTTTATATATGAAATATCAAAAAATTCCGATTCGTTTGACGAAGCGTTCAGTTCTGGCTAGCCTTACTTTGGCCCTTACTTTTATCTGTTTTGTAATTGCAAATAAGCTGACGACGGCTGCTAATGCAATTGTGCTGGAATTTACTTCTCCAATCTTTATTCTGATTATGAATGCATTGGTTTTCCATCAGAAAGTTCGCCATACAGATGCACTTGTCGTAGGAATTACGATGTGTGGAATCACACTTTTCTTTTTTGACCAGCTTGGCAGTGGGAGCCTTTTGGGAAATGTTCTGGGCGTTTTTTGTGGCTTTTGTGTTGCCTGTACCTATGTCTTTTTCGGGCAAAGCGGAAAGAACGAGCGAATGTCTGGAATCCTTTTAGGCCTTTTGATATCGGGGGTAGTTGGGCTGCCGTTTGCTTTTTTGACACCGATGGAGATAACGGCGCAAAGCGTTCTTACAATTTTGGCGTTGGGAATTTTTCAGCTTGGAATTCCTTATGTGCTTTTTGGACTTGCAACGGGAGATTGCCCTCCTCTAGCATGCAATTTAATTGGAGCAATCGAGCCATTGCTAAATCCTATTTGGGTATTTTTATTTAATGGGGAAAAGCCGGGAACTTTTGCACTGATTGGAAGTATCATTGTGATTTTTGCAGTGACAGGTTGGTGTATTTTGCAGGATCATATTTTAAAACGGGAACAACAGTCTTAAGGCCGAATGATTGATGATAAAATGGACAGGAAAGGATTAAAAATATGAAAAAAAATTATCC
>DIQY01000098.1 GCA_002424295.1 Ruminococcaceae bacterium UBA5450
TGCTTTTGGGAAGCATCCGAACTTAAAAGCTTTGCCGGTTCTGCTTTTCCTAATGGGATACAGATGATCAGCATAGAAAGGAGCTGTACCATAACAAAGCCGCAGACTGTCCATAGGATAGCATCCCCAGAGAATGAAATTCTGTGACCAAGAATTCCCAGCCCAATCAGTTTTGCTGTTACAAGGCTGATTCCCTCTGTGAGAAACAGGGCCACCGGCAGCCCGATCAGCAGGGATATAAGACTGCTCCATAGCGTTTCACACAGCAGAAGGAAAAATAAGCGGCTGCGTTTCATCCCCAGCATGAGATACATCCCAAATTCCCGACGCCGGCTATCTATCTGATACTTACAAGCAAAGTATACCAGAAAAAATACGAAAAACAACGATATCACATACACAAATGGAATCAACATCATCAGCTTATGAACAGCGTCACTCTCGATTGTGCTCAAAAAGCGCATAACATCCTGTTTATCCAATGAAAGAAGTGTATAAAAAGCAACAATGGCAATGATGAGAGAGCCAAAAAACAAACCATTCCCCTTGCGGTTTTTGGCGGCATTGCGCCGAATCTGCTTAAAGAACATTTGCGCTTCCTCCTCCCAACTGAGCCATCACTGTTACGATCCGTTCGTAGAAAAAAGCGGGTATTTCTGCTGCCATGTTCCTTCTGAGCTCGTGGAACAGACGGCCATCCTGGATGAAGAGGATACGGGAACAATAACTTGCCGCATTGGCATCATGGGTAACCATCATAATCGTCTTATGCTGCTCACTATTGATAGAAGAAAGTTTATCCATTAAATTTTTAGAATTTTTGCTGTCCAAAGCGCCCGTAGGCTCATCGGCCAAGACAATGCTTGGATCGGAAATTAAAGCTCTTGCCGCCGCAACACGTTGCTTTTGTCCGCCGGACATCTGTGAAGGAAACTTATCCAAAACATCTGTAATATCCAATTTTGCGGCAATCTGCTGAATATTATTTTCCGCATTTTCCCCAGTAATGCCGTGCAAAGCCAGCGGGAGGGTAATATTTTCTCTCGCTGTTAAATTGTCCAGCAATTCAAACTCCTGAAATAAATAGCCGATCTCCTTGCCGCGGTAGTTCGCTAATTGCGTTCCGTTAAAGGTCGAGATATCCTTGCCGTGCAGAATGATTTTACCGGAACTTGGTTTGATCATGGTCGCAATGCAGTTTAGCAGCGTTGTTTTTCCGGAGCCGCTGACGCCCATGATTCCAAGAAATTCTCCTTCCAACACATCAAAGCTAATGCCCCGTAGGGCTTCCGTCTTGGTGCTGCCTTTTCCATAGCTTTTTGTCAAACCTTCCACCTATAAGATTCGATCATTTACATTCATGGTAAATTCCTCCTGCTCATTGATTGTCTTCATTGTAGCATTCAGAACAGTCAAATACCACTTACAGTTGCTGTAAGGTAAACGCCCCTAAATCATTGCAGGGCCTTTTTATTGTATATAAAAAACAACCCGCCATTTTAAAATGGCGGGTCTAGCTCATAATCTTTAGAGTCATTCCAAAAACAGGGTAAAGAGTATATCAACATAGCCGGAATTTTTCCCATTTACCTTGCTCAGCAATATTTCTTTATAATAAGTGGGCGACTATTTTTCCAAGCCAGCAGGCAAACAAAGCTGAAAAAAGGTTTAATCCTGCATTTATTCCGCCCATCAGATATTCGCCGTCGGAAAAGAATGAAATGGTTTCATAGCTGAAGGTGGAAAAAGTAGTAAGTCCCCCCATCATCCCGGTCGTCAAAAACATTCTGGCATTTGCAGAAATAGGCCAAGCACTGGAACTTGCCTCCATGATGAATCCCATAATGAATCCACCAAAGACATTTACGATCAGAGTTCCCAGAGGAAAATCACCAAAATATTTGGCTGTAGCGGTCGAAATGATATAGCGAAGCGCTGCCCCAACGAATCCCCCTAAACCAACTACTAAAATTCTGCTTAACTTCATAACAATAATCCACCCTCAAGACAAAAATATAGGCTCCTACCTCAATTTCTTAAAGTAGAAGCCATTAGCAATCACTGCATTATAGTGAGCCTCATCACCAAACCACTCTATTAAGAGTATACAATTTTCACCATTTTGTAAATATAGAAAAGTTAAAAATATTCTTACATCTTCTATCAAATTTTGTGTCTTTATTACACTTTTGCTGACTAATAAGCTCTGCGGGCCTAAAAGTCTTTTTATTGATGAATTTCGATAAAAAGATAAATAAAAGCGATAAGCTATCTAGCAAAGAAAAAAGTCCGAACGCAAAATTGCGTCCAGACTCAGTTTATTTGGAGCAGGAGAGGGGAATCGAACCCCCATATTCAGCTTGGGAAGCGATTACAAACGGCTTTACACCGGTCATAATCGGATTATTGACCTGTCCCCTGACCTGTCCGCGCACTTTTTTAATAAAAAATCGTCTAACTTATCAACCGATTTTCTTTTGTGAATTGCGTCTAAATGCGTGTATATTTTAAGGGTAGTTGTTACATCGGCATGTCCCATTTGTGCAGCAGCTTGTACTACATCAACTCCGGACAAATATAATAGAGTACAAAAAGTATGCCTAAGCCAATGCATCGTAATATGCGGGATAGTCATATCTAATTTATGACGTCCTGGTTTTTTCATACGCTCCAAATCTGCAGGAGTACGCGTGCCATACTTACGATTAAGAGCAGACATATAACTATCCCAGATCCATTTCCATGCTTGCACAGTCATAACTCGCCCGTCAGTAGTGTGTATTATTAGAAGATTATCTCGCGGGAGTTTAGACATATAATCCGCGAGCATCTGAGGAATATCAACTGTACGAATTCCAGCATCTGTTTTTGTAAGATGACGGAGCTTTGGAATTTGATTTGGTGGATACTCTATGGTTTTATTGACCGAGATCGTCCGAGCTTTAAGATCCACATCCTGCCACGTAAGCGCCGCCAATTCGCCGCGCCTGAGTCCTGACAGCATCATGATAATTGCTATTGGCTGTCCCCTGTGCGGTGTATCCCATATCCACTGTTGCTCTTCATCTGTAAGTGCCCGTCTTTTCTCTTCTTTTCGTCCAGGAGCGGTTATTTC
>DIQY01000027.1 GCA_002424295.1 Ruminococcaceae bacterium UBA5450
CTTTTTTTGCGGTAGAATAAAATGTATTTGATTTTTCGGAGGTCACACTGTGAGCAATTATAAAGCAGAAATTAAAAAGAGACGTACTTTTGCAATTATTTCGCATCCGGATGCCGGTAAAACAACGCTGACAGAAAAGTTACTTCTGTACGGAGGTGCGATTCAGCAGGCGGGCATGGTAAAAGGAAAACGCCATATGCGTCACGCCGTATCCGATTGGATGGAAATTGAAAAGCAGCGCGGAATTTCCGTGACCTCTTCTGTTATGCAGTTCGAATATCACGACTACTGCATTAATATTCTGGATACGCCGGGGCATCAGGATTTTTCCGAAGATACCTACCGTACGCTGATGGCTGCTGACAGCGCCGTAATGGTCATTGACGCCGGCAAAGGCGTTGAAAAGCAAACCCGAAAGCTCTTTAAGGTCTGTACGCTGCGCCATATTCCGATTTTCACTTTTATCAATAAAATGGATCGGGACGCCCGCAGCCCTTATGATCTATTGGACGAGATCGAACGGGAGCTTGGGATTAAGACCTATTCGGTCAACTGGCCGATCGGTTCGGGAAAAGAATTTAAAGGCGTTTATGACAGAGCAAGCCGGAAAATTTTAACTTTTACTGCGGAAGAAACCGCAAACGGCGCACATCAGGTGGCAGAAGCAGCTAGTGACCTGAACGATTCCCGGTTAAAAGATCTTTTGGGTGAAAGTTTGCTTTCTACGCTTCAGGATGATGTTGAGCTTCTGGATGGTGCCGGTGAAGAATTTTCACTAGATGACGTCCGGGCTGGGAAGCTTTCCCCTGTGTTCTTCGGTTCTGCTCTGACAAATTTCGGCGTCGAACCTTTTTTGCAGGAATTTTTAAAGATGACGACGACGCCCCTTCCGCGAGAAGCTGATATTGGTCTTGTAGACCCCATGGACAACCATTTTTCTGCCTTTGTCTTTAAAATTCAGGCAAACATGAATAAGGCACACCGAGATCGTATTGCATTTATGCGGATTTGTTCGGGAGAATTCGACCGCGGTATGGAAGTTTACCATGTACAGGGAGACCGCAAGATGAAGCTGATGGCTCCCCAGCAGCTGATGGCAGAACAGAGAGAAGTGATCGATCACGCCTATGCTGGCGATATTATCGGCGTTTTTGACCCAGGCGTCTTTTCAATCGGTGATACACTCTGCACGACCGCTAAAAAATTACGTTTTGGTGGAATTCCAACCTTTGCGCCCGAACATTTTGCCAGAGTTTCTCCCAAAGATACCATGAAGCGCAAACAATTTGTAAAAGGAATTTCTCAGATTGCGCAAGAAGGTGCTATCCAGGTTTTTCAGGAACTAAACGGCAGCATGGAAGAAGTCATCGTCGGCGTAGTAGGCGTTCTGCAATTTGACGTATTAGAGTATCGTCTGGAAAACGAATACAAGGTAGATATTTATATGGAAAATCTTTCTTATGAATATATTCGTTGGATTGACGATGATGAACTCGATCCCAAAACGCTGGATCTCACCAGTGACACCAGAAGGATTCAAGATCTAAAAGGGCATCATCTGCTTTTGTTTTCCAGTGAATGGAATATTCGCTGGGCAAATGAGCACAACAAGGGACTTACCCTCAGCGAATTTGGAAAAGCTTAATTTTTTGAGAGAGCGGCTTATTTCTTTTTTTAAAAAGAAGAGCTGCTCTTTTTTGATTTAAAAAGCCACCTGATACAAAATATTTGAAAGTTTTTAAATTTTAACTCTGTTATTCCGTTTTCATTAAAAATCTGATAGGATATAGACATTCTAAAATGAAATGGATCAAATGGCAGGAGGCAAATGAAATGATTATTTTAAAACCTGACAATGCAGACTGCTATGCAACAGAGGAATAAGATTTGCTGCAAGGCTCTAAGATTGGTCCCGCCTATGATCACTCCAAAGAGTATCCTCATTCCATTGGAGATATTGAACGGTATGACCGAATCTGCCCCGAATTAAGCTCTCCCCGATTTTCCTAAAATAAAAAGCATACAAAAAAGCGTCCATTCTAAATCAGAATGGACGCTTTTTTGTGGCATCTCTGCCACCCGCACTTATCTTATCATCCCAACAAAAATAAGATAAACCGCTCCCGTCACACGAAGGTGACAGTATATAAAGGCGAAGATTTTATCTCTGCTTAACATGCAGATTTCGCCGAAAAAAACTTATAAATGACTTTTATCAGCGCTTTTTAATATGAGATGAACGCCACGAGACTCCACCGGTGTAGAAAAAACAATCTGTGTAGAAGTGGAACCAAATTTCTGCAGCTGACCAATAAAAGTATCCAGCTCTGAGGTGCTCGGATATGCCACTTTAATCAGCATAGAGTAATCTCCAGTTACGCAATCGCACTCCAACACATTTGGACATGCACTAATAAAAGGATAAAATTCCGGCTTTTGAGAAGGACTC
This sequence comes from Ruminococcaceae bacterium UBA5450, assembly GCA_002424295.1. GTDB lineage: Bacteria > Bacillota > Clostridia > Oscillospirales > Acutalibacteraceae > Caproicibacterium. Next base: position 2,450 of record DIQY01000027.1, read on the forward strand.
ATTTCCAAATTAATATAGGCTTTGATATGATAGCCTAGTTTAATGGGATCAACAACCGCTCGATATCCTTTTATGATCCCTTGCTTTTCCAATTTTTCAATTCTTGCCGAAATTGCAGGAGCAGAAAGAAACACTTTTTTTGTCAGAGACTTTACCGGGATTCGTGCATCCTCCTGCAAAGATTCCAACAGAGTAACATCGATCTTATCCAAATTCATCATCTCAATTCCATGAAAACTTATTTCCCGCAATAGAAAAGGACACGTGCCCCTTGTGGCACGCGTCCTTGCGTGATATTTATATTATGTAACAACTTTCTTTAAAAAGCAAGTCTTTTTTGAAATTTTTCTTTATTTTGTTTCATAAAGAATAATTTTTTAATAAGTCAGCAAAATTTTTTTTCAAAATTATGCATTTTATTTTACATGACGCACCAGTTCCAACTTTTTTGCTCGAGGCATTTGTTTAATTTCACACTCACGCTGCATTGCTTCTCGGCGGCTTGAAAAGCATTCCTGATAAACAAGTTTTACCGGTCTCCGAGTGCGCGTATATTTGGCTCCTTTTCCGTCCTGATGCGTTTTTACACGAGCTAACAAATGATTTGTCCACCCAGTATAAAGTGTTCCATCTGAGCAGAGAAGAATGTACGTCCAATTCTTTTCTTCCATAAATTTTCCTTCTGCTTTTTAGGCATGAACTTTTGCAATGACTTTTTAGAATTGCATTCATTCACTTTTATAAAATTTAAAATCTTTTCATTCCGTTCATTTTGAATTTTATTTTTTAAATCCGTCAGTTTCTATTTTTGTTTGTCTCATTATAAAGGATTTTCAATGCAAAGTCAAAAAAGCCGGTGTTCTCTTTGGGAGAAGCACCGGCTTAAAAGCAAAAGAAGAAAAAGGGGATTTTTCAAGCTTTACAAATTCTGATCATCAAAACGATGACATGCAACCCAATGATTTGGCTGTACCATTCGAAGTTCCGGCGTAACCAAATCACACCCATCTACCTTTTCAAAACAGCGGCTACAAAAGCGGCAGCCTGCAGGCGGATCGATCGGACTCGGAACATCTCCTTGTAAAATAATACGCTTCCGGCGTGTTTCTGGATTCACCGAAGGAATCGCAGAAAGCAGCGCTTTCGTATAGGGATTGAGCGGGTTCGCATACAATTCATGCTTTGGCGCTATCTCCATCAATTTTCCAAGATACATAACGCCGACCCGATCACTGATATGTTTCACAACATTTAATCCATGGGCTATAAACAGATAGGTCAACCCAAACTGATCTTTCAGATCGTCCAAAAGATTTAAGACCTGTGCCTGAATAGACACGTCCAAAGCAGAAACCGGTTCATCACAAACGATCAATTTCGGCTGAACTGCCAAGGCACGGGCAATCCCGACACGCTGCCGCTGACCACCCGAAAATTCATGCGGGTAGCGGTTACGCATATGGTTCGCCAATCCAACACAGTTGAGCAGATAGGTTACTCTGTTCTCAACTTCATTATCCGGAAGCAAATGATTAATGTGAATTGGCTCCGCAATAATATCTCCTACCGTCATACGAGGGTTCAGAGAAGCATACGGATCCTGAAAAATCAACTGAATGTCCTTGCAGTATTCCCGACGCTCCCTTGGCTTCATTGCCGTCAATTCTTTTCCCTCAAAGAAAATCTTTCCTTCGGAAGGCGTATAAAGATTTACCAACATTTTTCCAATTGTCGTCTTTCCACAGCCGGACTCTCCTACCAAACCGAAAGCTTCGCCTTTATGGATCTGAAAAGAAACATCGTCAACAGCTTTCAGCACCGAAGTAGGACGTCCAAAGAAATTGGTATCGACAACAAACCGCTTGGAAAGATGCTGTACATCAATCAAGACTTCATCTGTCATACCTGCGCCTCCTCTTTCTGATCATACAGGAAACAGCGCACCTTATGTCCATTCATTTCCTGAAGCTCCGGCATCTCTTTCCGGCAGCGCTCCATACAGCGTTCACAGCGGTCACTGAACGGGCAGCCGGAAGGCATATGCAGCGGATTCGGAACCATCCCTTTGATCATATAAAGCGGCTCTTTGCTCTCGTCTTCCAATCTCGGAATTGATTTGAGCAGCCCAAGCGTATATGGATGCAGAGGCTTTTCAAACAATTCTTTTACATCAGCCTCTTCCACAACTTGGCCGCAGTACATGACAAGCACTCGATCAGCAGTTTCGGCAACCACACCGAGGTCATGCGTAATCAGAAGCACCGCCATATGGAATTTATCCCGCATCTGTTTGAGCAGATCCAGGATCTGTGCCTGAATGGTCACATCCAAAGCCGTTGTCGGTTCATCGGCAATCAGCAATTCCGGATCGCAGGAAAGTGCCATTGCGATCATCACTCTTTGGCGCATACCACCGCTCATCTGGTGCGGATAATCGTTAAAACGGTCTGCCGGACTTGGGATTCCTACAGTCTCCAGCATCTTAATCGCACGTTTTTTAGCCTCTTCTTTGGAGATTTTCATGTGCGTCAAAATACTCTCCGTAATCTGATCGCCTACCCGGTACACCGGATTCAAGCTAGTCATCGGCTCCTGGAAAATCATGCTGATTTTGTCTCCGCGGATTTTCTGCATCTCTTTTTGAGAAAGCTTCAAAAGATCTTGTCCGTTGTAAATAATTTCACCGGCAGCAATTTCGCCAGGGCTTCTGATCAATCCCATAATTGACAGAGAGGAAACGCTTTTTCCGGAGCCGGATTCTCCAACGATGGCGAGAATTTCTCCCTGATCCACCTGATAACTTATGTTATTAACCGCTTTGACCGTGCCGCGTTTCATATGAAATTCCGTCACTAAGTTTTTTACTTCTAGCAGCATTGTCACGCCTCAATTCTTTCTGGATTTCGGATCAAGCGCATCCCTAAGGCCATCTCCAAGCAAGTTAAATGCAAGCACGGTAATCGTGATCGCAAGGCCTGGAAAAATCAGCATATAAGGAAACTGCAAGATCATTCCGCGAGCTCTTCCCAGCATATCGCCCCATTCTGCCAAAGGCGGCTGTACGCCTAAGCCTAAAAAGCCCAAGGCGGCTGTATCCAGCACTGCGGAAGAAATACCCAAAGTTGCACGAACAACAATGGAAGAAGTTACATTCGGTAAAATATGGCGGAAAATGATTCGTCCATCCTTATCACCAATTACGCGAGCCGCCTGCACATAATCATTTTCTTTTACGGAAAGAATCTGGCTGCGGACAATTCGCGCATATTCCGGAATGGAAACCAGCCCGATTGCAATAACAGCCTTGTCAATTCCTTTTCCTAAAGCAGCCATAAATGCGATTGCCAGCAGGATAGAGGGAATACTCAGCATAATATCCATAAAACGCATGATAACCGCATCAATTTTTCCGCCGCGATAACCGGCAATTGCACCCAGTACAACACCGATCACTAAGCTGATCGTAACAGCTGCCAAACCAACAGAAAGACTAATCTGCGTTCCGACAAGGATACGTGCAAAAATATCGCGTCCATTCTGGTCTGTTCCGCAGATATGTGCTGGACTTGGCCATAGTTTTGCCTGTGAAAGGTCCTGATCATAAGGATCATACGGTAAAATTTTAGGGAAAATCGCGGTCGTTACCGCAATCAATACTAAAGCAGCAATTACAAAAAGACTGATCATCGCTGCGCGGTTCTCTTTCAGAGAATCCCACATGCTGCGCCACAAGGATTCAGGCTTTTCAAGAATCTCCGTAGAAGCGGCCGTTTCAGAAGTTCGTCGTTTTTTCATCGCGGTCAACCTTCTTTCTTTGCGTACTTGATGCGCGGATCCAAGAATGCATAGATGATATCAACCACCAAATTCAGCAAAACAAAGATCACTGCTATCAGCAGAACGACTCCCTGAACAACTGGGAAGTCGGATTTTAAAATACATTCGACCGTATATTTTCCAATACCAGGCCACGCAAACACCGTCTCCGTCAAAACAGCGCCGCCAAGAAGGCTGCCAAACTGCAGTCCAATTACTGTCGTAACCGGAATCATCGCATTGCGCAGGGCATGGTGCTGCACCACGCGCCCTCTTGTCAGGCCTTTTGCTTCGGCAGTACGTATGTAATCTTGGTCCAGTGTTTCCAACATACTGGAACGAGTCATACGAGTGATAATCGCCATCGAGTAAAGGCTCAAAGCAACTGTCGGCAAAATTAAGTGCTGCAAGGCATTGCCAAATGCTTCAAAGTCGCCGGAAAACAATGTATCAATCAGATAGAGACCTGTTCCTCCAACCGGCTGAAGCATTGGGTCGATTCGTCCGCTGCTCGGCAAAAGATGCCATGTACCGGAAAAAAGGATAATCATCAGCATGCCGGACCAAAAGATCGGCATAGAGACACCAATCAGTGCCAAAATCATACTGGCATGATCTGCAAGCGAATTTTTCTTAACACTGCTAATCACTCCAAGCAGGACTCCAAAAACAGAAGCAAGAATAATTGCACAAATTGCCAGCTCAACAGTTGCAGGGAAACGGGAAGCAATTTCCTGTGTCACAGGAGAATGCGTATAATAGGAGGTTCCTAAATCTCCACGAAGCGCATCGATAAGAAAATTCCAGTATTGAAGCCAAATGGGATCATTCAAACCGTTTTCCTGGCGCCATGCCTGCATCGCATCCGGAGTTGCATGCTGTCCAAGCACAACACCTGCTGGATCCGGTGAAAAGACACGCATAATCAGAAAAACGATAATGGAAACACCCAAAAGGACCGGAATCAGCTGCAAAATGCGTTTTACAGTATACTTAAACAAGCTGTATACGTCCTTTCCTTCTTTTTCCAAATAATAACCAATATAAACGCATTGCCGGAAGCTATCACTGCCGACAGCTTCCGGCAAGCACTGCGTTTATAAAATGCAGTCGACTCTACTTATTTCGTTTTGGTAACTCCAGCAAACGGAGTAATACCGGTCTGATGATAGTAGAAGCCCTGAACCTTTGAATTGTAGCCACACAGGTTCTTGGAATGCGAAATCAAAAGCCATACATTCTGATCTGCAACCATTTGTTCACACTGCTTATAAACTGCGTCACGATCAGCACCGTCTTTTGTGGCAATGCCCTTTTGAATCAGTGCTCTATAAGTAAAATCATCGTAACGAGCAATATTCATGGAAACGGTCTTATCGGCGAGCAGGTTCATAAAGTTATCCGGGTCACCATTATCACCGGTCCAGCCATAAAACGCAACATCGTAGGATTCTGTCTCGATCTTCTGCTTATAAGTAGTCCAGTCATAAGCATCGATCTCGCAGTCAACGCCGACCTTATCCAGATATCCCTTAATGGTCTCTGCCAGCTGCTGGCCGCCCTTTGTGTTATATGGACGAGGATTCGTATAGGTAAGCATCTTAATCTTCGTAACACCGGCCGCAGCCAGATCCGTTTTTGCTTTTTCCGGATCATACTGAGTCTGCTGAATATCGGTATCATACGGAGCCATAAAGGTAGGCATTACGGAATTTGCAACAGAGGCATAATCTCCATAAAGTGCTTTCACAAGTTCCGGAACATTAATTGCTTCATTGACAGCTTTACGAGCAGCTGCATTCTTAAAGGTATCGCTCTTGGTGTTATATGCCATGTAGTTGATGGTCATGCCGTCTTCATTAAAGATCTTGTTGCCGGCATCTTGGATAGTTGGTACTACCGTATCATCAATTCCGTCGATTACATCAACTTCGCCATTATTGAGAGCCGTTACACGAGCAGCATTTTCAGCAATAAAGCGGAAAACGATGTTCTCAGTCTTTGCTGCATTGTCCTTATCCCAATAATTGTCATTCTTCTTCAAAACGACGCTCTGGCCTTTGTTCCAAGAAACGAAGGTATAAGGGCCGGTGCCGCAGGGCGCTTCGTTCAAATTGCCTTTGTTCTTTTCGAGAGCAGTGGGGCTGACAATCGGAGCTGCCATACACATTGCCATATTTTTAAGGAATGCAGTATTAGCAGAACGCAGATCGATTTCGACTGTGTTGGTATCAACTACCTTAACTGCTTTTACACCAGTATTGTCTGCTTCAGCTCCATAAACAAAGGAAGCATAGGGCATATCGGAACTGCGGTTCGGCTCCAGCTGACGGTCGATGCTCTTTTTAACAGCATCTGCGTTAAAATCGGTACCATCCTGGAACTTAACACCCTCCTGAAGGTGGAAGGTATAAGTAAGTCCGTCATCACTGATATCCCAGCTCTTTGCAAGGCAGGGCTCTACTTCGGTGGAATCCTTATTGTACTTTAAAAGTCCCTCGTAAATATTGCACATAATCTTAGCAGATTCACCGTCATCAACATAGGCCGGATCCAATCCACGAGGATCTGCGCCCTGCGCAAACGTAATGGTGTCTGCCATTTGGCTTCCGGATGTAGTCCCGGAGGTGCTGCTGCCCGCGCGACTGCTACCGCAGCCAACCATGCTTGCACCCACCATTGCTGTAGCCAGCGCCAGTGCAAGCAGCTTCTTGCTCTTCTTCATAAAACTACCCCTTTTCAATCTTCTGCAGTCTCCTGCACAATTTGCAAAAGCACGTTTTTTCCATGCCCTTAAAAAATAAAGTCAATGTACAAAAAAAGGCGCTCTCCCTCTTCTGGTCAAGCACCCGTGCTTTGTATTATTATAGCGCGCACATTTACGGTTGGCAAGTAAAAAAATGCAAAAAGCTCTTCATTTTAAAGCTATCACCATATTTTTAGTGAATTTTTGTAATTTTGGATTTTCAATCCTGCATTTTTGTAGAAAACGATTTAAACTGCTAGAGCGAGGTGGAATTTAATCTTCAAAATTCTGTAAAATGAAAACATCTCCATCAATGCACAGAGCTTATCAGCCCCTGAAACAACAAAAGATTCGCGATATTTTGGAACCTGACGCAAAGTAAGAGGCCACATATGCTTTAAAATAATATCCTCTTCCTTAGGAGTCAGCGGACATAATTCCTTTGCGTTTTTTAGCGCTGCTTTCGGATGAGAAAACCCGTGCAGTCCCTCATGCGGATCCGTAGCCAATCATAGAGAAATAAATCGTGCAAAAGTCCCCCTCTGGCAGCCGCCCGATAATCAATATGCAGCCTGCGGCAGATTCGAAAACTTAAATAGGAAACAAACACTGAGTGTTCATAACAGCTGATATGTGCATGGTGATCCAGATCGCGCATTTCATTGACCTCTTTTGTCTCCAAAAGATCAGCGACACAATCATGATATGCTTTTAAATCTACAGAATCCCACATCATAAGAAGTTCAACCTCTTTCAAATTCAAATATATGATAGACAAATTATCTAAACTAATTGCTTAGTTTTTTTCTAAAACGCCTTTATTCTAGCACACTCAAAGCAAAAAAAGAAGCAGAAACTTTTCCCAAACAACATTATTTTGGATATTTGTCTTTCATTTATTCAGAAAACGGCAGTCGTTCGTTATGACAAATACGCTGAATTGAAAAGCGGCCTTCGATCAATGCGGCATGAAGCCCGCCTTCTGCATGCATCCACTGGCCGGAAAGAAGCAGCCGACGAACTCCCGGCACCATAAACGGCATCGGCTGATATTTATTCCCCGGCAGTGCAGTAAATGGGCTCCAAGTTCCATGATAAGCACCAAAACGTCGGCTGAAAAAATCCGGTGCTGCACAGCATACAGGCTTTAAATCCAATTCAGAAAATTTTTTCTGAAGCTGTTCCAACACTTTTTTCATGATTTTATTTGTCTCCGCCTCATACAGAACTTCATTTTGGGATAATTCCTCCCAATAATTGTAACTTTCTTCCGCCTGCGGAATTGGACACACAAACTGAGCGTTCCCATTTTGCCCCAGCTGAGAATCATAGCTCGACTGTATCAGACAGAGACGGTTAATCAAAGTTTTTCCGATTGAAAAAGGTTCTACCTCAAAATCCTGCATATGCAGCATCAGTCCAGGATCCTGATTCGTACGAAAGACGCAGTAAAAGCCGGTAAAAATCGGATTGTGAAGTCGGTCTTCATATCGTTGCTGAAAATTTTTATCCAATTCCGTATGAGGGGGAATCAGATGATGGGTCGTAACATCCGGATCACATGCTGCAACCGTCCAATGAGAAAAATAGCGTTCGCCGCTGTGCAGTTCAATTCCTCTTGCCACTCCATTTGCCGTCAAGATCTGCTCAACAGTGGCATTTAGCCGCAAAACTCCGCCTAGGCGCTGATATTGCTCCGCCATTCTTCTCGCCAAGGCAGCAGCGCCTCCGACGGGAAGCCCACAGTTTCCGCTGACGAACATCGCATACTGAAACAAAAATAACGCGAATGTTCCATTCTGGGGCTGAACCGAAGAAAACAGGCGCCGCAGCAACGGGTTTCTGAACTCATTAACAAACTGCTTCATGCTGACTTCGGAGGCTTTCTGTAAAAGCTTTTCCGCTTCTTTACTACCGGATTTTAAGCGTTCCAAAGGTCCTAAAAGTTCATCTGGCTTTTGGACCGGAATCTCATACTCTGCAACCGTACGAATTGCATTGCAAAACATAGAAATAGTGGGAGCATCCTCGGTAGAAAGCTTCTTTGCCTCGCGTTCAAAGCGTTCCAAATCCTGCCAGAGTGTAATAGAACTATCATTTTCCGAAACGCTTAAAAAGCTTTCTGGCTGAATAATCAATGTATTCCCAAGAGCCCCGGCCTCTCTCCATAAATGGTTTAACGCCGTATTTTCTTTTGTCCCAATCAGCCCGCGAAAGCAAAATCCAACCTGCTGTACTCCTGCTTTCCATCCGGCGCAAAAGCCGCCGGGTGCACTGTTCTTATCAAAAATAACCGTTTGGAAT
>DIQY01000131.1:0-138 GCA_002424295.1 Ruminococcaceae bacterium UBA5450
CGCAGCAAGCGCTCTTCTGCAGTCAGCTCAGTTTCGCCCTTTGGCGTTACTTTACCGACCAGGATATCGCCCGCACGCACCTCGGCGCCTACACGGATAATTCCATCTTCATCAAGATCTTTTAAAAGATCCTCATTG
>DIQY01000131.1:384-15940 GCA_002424295.1 Ruminococcaceae bacterium UBA5450
TCTTCAATATGAATAGAAGTAAAGACATCTTCGCGGACAACTTTTTCACTAATCAGAACAGCGTCCTCATAGTTGTAACCTTCCCATGTCATAAAGCCGATCAGAGCATTTTTACCGAGCGAAATTTCGCCGTCTTTGGTAGCCGGTCCATCCGCTAGGACATCGCCCTTTTGGACCCGATCATTTGCATTGACAACCGGAACCTGATTGATACAGGTCCCCTGATTGGAACGCATAAATTTAATAATATGATAAGAATCGAGATTTCCGTCATCAGTGATGACTTCTACTCTATCTGCGCTGACACTCTTGACAACACCGGCATGCTTTGCCAGCACACAGACGCCACTATCAACACCGGCTTTATATTCCATGCCGGTCCCCACGATTGGAGCCTCCGTTGTAAGAAGCGGCACTGCCTGCCGCTGCATGTTGGAACCCATCAATGCACGGTTGGCGTCATCGTTCTCCAAAAATGGAATCATCGCTGTTGCTACAGAGACAACCATCCGCGGAGAAACATCCATATAATCGGCTTTTTCGGCTTCCACTTCCACGAACTGATCGCGGTAACGGCCGTTAACCTTTGCATGTAGAAAACGCCCGTCTTTATCCAGCGGCTCATTTGCCTGTGCGACGATAAAATCATCTTCCACATCAGCTGTCATATAGACAACATCTCTTGTAACAATGCCAGTCTTTTTATCGACTTTCCGGAAAGGAGCTTCGATAAAGCCATATTCATTAATCCGGGCAAAAGTTGCCAGATAAGAAATCAGACCAATGTTCGGGCCTTCAGGCGTCTCAATTGGGCACATACGTCCATAATGCGTATCGTGAACATCACGGACTTCGAATCCTGCACGGTCACGAGAAAGGCCTCCAGGTCCCAAAGCAGAAAGACGACGTTTATGCGTCAGTTCAGCCAATGGGTTTGTCTGGTCCATAAACTGAGACAATGGAGAAGATCCAAAAAACTCCTTGATGGCGGAAGTCACCGGACGAATATTGATCAGGGAATGCGGAGTCAGAACTTCGAGTTCCTGTGCCTGCAGGGTCATACGTTCACGAATCACTCTCTCCAAGCGAGAAAAACCAATTCGGAACTGATTTTGCAGTAATTCGCCGACTGAACGGATTCGGCGGTTGCCCAAATGATCAATATCGTCTATGGTCCCGAGTCCAATCGCCAAGCAGTTCATATAATTAATCGTTGCAAAAATATCATCAATAATGATATGCTTCGGAATCAATTCATCAATTCGGCTGCGAATTGCATCTTTAAGCTCGTCTCCGGTTGCGCCGGATTCCAGAATCTCATTGAGAATCGTAAAGCGAACACGTTCATTTACGCCGCATTCCTCTTTCGCATCAAAATCGACAAATTTCCGGATATCGACCATCCCATTAGAAAGGACTTTGACTTCTTTCTCATTGACTGTCACACAGACACAGGAAACCCCTGCATCATCCATTTCATGGGCAAGCTCCATGCTGACAACAGCGCCTGCTTCAGCCATCAACTCTCCTGTAGAAGGATTCACCACGGGTTGGCTCAAAGTCTGGCCGACGATACGACCGGCAAGATTTAATTTTTTATTGTATTTATAACGGCCTACACGGGAAAGATCATATCGACGATCATCAAAGAACAGGCCATTCAAATGGGCCTGTGCGCTCTCAATAGTCGGCGGCTCACTTGGACGAAGCTTTTTATAAATCTCAAAAAGAGCTTCTTCTGTATTCTTACAGGGGTCCTTCTCAATTGTGGCATGCATCCGATCATCGTCACCAAAATAATCATAAATCTCTTGATCGGTTCCGAGTCCCAGCGCTCGGATAAGAATTGTTACCGGCATTTTACGGTTTTTATCGATCCGCACATAAAAAACATCATTCGCGTCATTTTCATATTCCAACCATGCGCCACGATTCGGAATTACCGTAGAGCTAAAAAGTTCTTTACCGGTCTTATCGTACTCCATCTTATAGTAGACGCCCGGAGAACGAACCAACTGAGAAACGATTACACGTTCAGCACCATTGATTACAAAAGTACCGCCCTCTGTCATCAGCGGGAAATCGCCCATAAAGACGTCGGATTCCTTGATTTCTCCGCTCTCTTTATTGAGCAGCCGGGCGGTCACATGTAAAGGCGCCGCATAAGTGGCATCGCGCTCTTTACACTCTTCCACGGAGTAGTTAGGCTTATCGGTATCCAGATGATAGTCGATAAAATCCAAAACCAGATTTCCCGTGTAGTCAGTAATGCCCGAAACATCTTTAAAGACTTCCTTGAGACCTTCATCCAGAAACCACTGATAAGAATTTTTCTGGATTTCGATCAGGTTGGGCATTTCCAAGACTTCGTCAATCTTGGAAAAACTCATCCGGACATTTTTTCCCACCTTAACCGGTTTGACATTCACCATTGGCAGAATCACTCCATTCATGTATTTGCCACTTTCTGGCATTTGAAACGAAAGCGTCTTATTTTAAATCTCTTGCACCACTCTTTGCAATCCAGCGAATTACTCTTGCCTTTTTACAAAGAACATGATAATATAAATAAGTAATCGAATAGGCACACTTATCTATGATGATGCAGTATATTATTTTATAACAAGTTGAAAGAATTGTCAAGGAAATCCAATGATTTCTCTTGACTTTTTATTTTTTAGGTACTAATAGGGCTTGCTATCTGTAAAAAGCGGACAGCAAGCCCTATTATTTTGCCTTGTTCTAATAAACAAAGCTGTCAATCAATCTTCTTTCTTAAAATGCGCTTAGGATTGTTTTCTCGCTAGTTTCCTGCCTGGATAGGCCCCCCCTACCCTAAAAACAATCTACAATATTCATGAATCCAGCTTACAGACTGCTGATTAACCTCATCCTCATCTTTTTGTTCTGCTCCTCTTTAATGGTTCTCCGGATTTTTTCCATAAAGCTGAAGCAAAAGTCTTTGGCTAAACTCAAGTTCTATTTTTAATTTTTGGTTTTCTTGTGTTTTTTGGGCCAGCTCTTCCCGCAAATGGTTCAGCTCTTTTGTCATCTCTTCAGATTGATTCGGAACTACAACGGGACTCTTCGCTAAAACATCTTGTTGCTGTGGCTCTTTCTTTAGTTTCAAATTTAGGACACTTTTCTTGTTTAAAGTGCTTTCCTTGGAGCTTATTTCGATCGGAAAATTTTCTCGCAGAGGGGCAGGAGCCAAATCATTTTTAAAGGGAATTCGATATTCCTTCTTTTCTGTCCGGCGTTTTGTTTGATTCGTTTGATTGGGTTCCAAATGTAAATTTTCAGCCGACTTTTTCGGAACTGTATTTGGCTGTGAAATACTGACAATACGGCAGTCCGGAGTCACTTTGTAAAACCCTTCCGGCAGCTTCATTTGTTCCCGTATCGAAACTTGTTTTAAAGGCTGCAATTCCTGCGTCTTTTCTGTGTCTTCCGACATTTTCTCTAAATCTAAATTCTCTGCAACGATTTCTTCACGCATAAAACAAATTTCTCCTTTAAAAGATTGTTTCTTCGGAATTTTCCGGATATAATAATTGGTAAATGTATAAATTATAAGGAGGGCATGCCATGAAACGGCTCTCACTGTTTTTGTTTGCTTCTGTCTTCTGCCTCTTTCTTCTCGCTGGATGTTCCACACAAACCGCTGAAAAAGCAGAGCCTCCTGTATTAACAAAATGTATTAATATTGGGAATTGTCTAGAAGCCCCAAAAGGGGTCAGCTGGGATGTTCCCATGGACCCATCTTACTTTTCTCTGATAAAAAAGGCAGGATTTCAATGTGTACGGCTCCCGGTGCGTTTTTCCGACTATGCGGATAAAAGCCGCCCGGATTATCTTCTGGATGAATCTTTCTTAAAAAAGATCGATTCTTATATCAATGAAGCTCTCAGCCAAAACCTAACCCTGGTTCTGGATTTGCATCACTTTATGGAAATCATGGACAAACCTAATGATAACATTAATTGCTTAACCGCTATTTGGGATCAGCTCTCACGGCGATATAAAGATTATCCAAATACGCTTGTTTTTGAGCTGCTCAATGAGCCACAAGGGAATTTGGACAGTGCAACCTGGAACACCTATTTGCAAAAAATCGTTCAAACGATTCGCAAAAATGATACCAAGCATTACTTAATCGTTGGCGGTGCAAACTACAATTCCATTGATTCTCTTCCAGCGCTGGAGCTTCCAAAAGATGATCGTTTAATTGCAACGGTCCATTACTATGAACCCAATAATGTTACGTTTCAAGGAGATCCTTATCACATAGGGTTTGAAAACCTCCATGGGATCACATGGACCGGGAAAAGCGAAGAAACCGCTTATCTGAAAATGCGGTTGGAAACCGCCAAGAAATGGGCCGATGCACACAATGTTCCTCTCTTTCTAGGGGAATTTGGAATCAGCCGTGAAGCTCCTGCACAAACAAGGGTAGCTTGGACTAGCGCAGTCGTTCAGGAATGCGAAAAATCGGGAATCAGTTATGGATATTGGGAATTTGCTTCTGGATTTGGTATCTATGACCTTGGCACTTCCACTTGGAACACCAATATGCTGAACGCATTAGTTGGAAGCGGTTCTTAATGAGCAGCCTGCAAACCATCATCCGAATAGAACGTAAAGAAATCTGTTGTTAAATTCTGCGGAGAAAAGCTGACAAAAACATCATCAAAATGATATTGATCAATGACATCCTGGATATTTCCACCATAGTAGCGCGGGTCGATCATATAGACTTTCGAACAGCCCAGCGAGAAGAATGATGCCACTGGTACCATCAGTGAATCCTTAATAAACAAGACTTTTTTTCCATCTGGATGATCGAAATTGGTAATTTCCGCAAAGCCCGGATTTCCATCCATATAAGTGAAATATTTATCGCACTCTGCATCATAAATATCTCCACCCGAAAGCATAGAGGTAAAGCAAACCGATTGCTCAAAACGTCCGTTGGCTGTGATTGCCTGATTGCTTCCCTGTGCATAAAAGAAATAATTGGTATCAAATTTGGGATAAATAAAATCAAAATCTTCCGCTCCGGAATACAAAATTCCCTCCTTACGACCCATTGACCCCAGATATGAATTTTTATAAATAATCTGATTGTAATTATTGATATCTGTATAATAGGCTTTATTAGGGAATTGAAAATCATACTTCTTGTCTACTACATCTGCAAAACTTTTAAATGCATTAAAGGCAGTTTGGACCTTCCAATGATGATCCGTCTGATAAAAACTATCTTGCGTATAAGTCCCATTCTCTTTCATAACTTCCCGAAAATCTAATGTGTCAACCTGATTGTTGCGCATTTCATCCAAGAACAAATCTGCAGTTTCGTTCGCATAATTATAGGGGATTCCTTTTTCAAACTTGGTAACCCCTTCAATATATTTATCAGGCGTCATCACATACATGACATGGCTGCCTACCGACTCAGCATCCTTTTTTAATCGTTCCATTCGCTCTGAAATCGTCTGAACATCGTTGGGACCTGTCGTAAAATAGGTATAGTGCAGAGAACCATCTTCGGCTTTTACGACTTCAAAATTATTTGTTTCCTTTTTATCCATCAGCTTTTGTAAATAGCCATAAGTTTCAATAAAGCCATACTTTCCAAATACTTCTGTACTAGCAGTATTGTTAAGATTGGTGACTAAATTTGAAAAAGTCTCCGGTTTTTCAGAGGCACTTGATGTATGGTAGTCACTGACATCTTTTTGCAAAGAAGGAAATACTGTCTGAATGTTTAAAAGAGCCATTACAAAAAGGAGCGTAACGAACAAGGCCGCTGTCACTGTTTTTTTCATAAAAAAATGTTTCATTTAACCTTGCTCCTTTCAAAATTGAAAATAAATAAAAGGATTATAACTGCCTTTTACCAGATAAGATACACATACAACGAACAATAAAATCATTCCAACCGGGTACAGAATTTCCATAACCCGATGAAAGGGGACCTCCATATAGACGGATTTTTCGTCATAGGGAGGTTCTTTTGAAATACGGCGTTCGGTAAGAATTCCCTTGGCCAAAAACTGATTGACAATTCCAACAACGGGCATAGAAAAGACAGTACAAAGAACAAAAAATACCCAAAATTCTTTTAGGAACATTGAAGCATAGTCATTCCAAAATCCATTTTGGACAAAGTTAAACATGCTCTGAATATAATCCATTGCTTTCGGCAGGGAATCCGAGCGGAACAACACCCACCCCAATACAATGACTAAGAGCGCATAAAGATGGCGAACAGCATCTGGAACATTCATCTTTTCAAAATGGAAAACTCTCTCCCACGCAATACAGATAAAATTCAAAACTCCCCACGCCAAAAAAGTCCAGTTTGCGCCGTGCCAGATCCCTGTTGCAATCCATACCACTGCAAGATTTCGGATCACCTTATCCTGATTGCGCATCCGTGATCCTCCAAGCGGAATATAAAGATAATCGCGGAACCATGCGCCCAATGTAATATGCCATCTTCTCCAAAACTCGCTGATGGATTTAGAAATGTAAGGATACCAAAAATTTCGTGGCAACTGAAAACCAAACATCAGCCCAAGTCCAATCGCCATATCGGAATATCCTGAAAAATCAAAATAAATTTGGAAAGTATACGCAATCGCGCCCATCCATGCCAGTCCAACCGGCAATTTTTCCATCTGTTGCAGAGAAAAGATCCGATCTGCCACGATTGCCATACTATTTGCCAAAAGAACCTTTTTCCCGAGCCCAACTAAAAAGAAGCAAACCCCGGAGGAAAACTTTTGTACGGTTTCTTTGCGCCCATAAATCTGAGGCTCAAAATCCGTATATTTTGTAATTGGACCCTGCGTTAATTTTGGAAAAAAAGAAAGATACAGTGCAAAATTCAGCAGATTTTTTTGAACCCCAACACTTCCTCTATAAACATCAATTCCATAAGAAATCGCCTGAAAGGTAAAAAACGAAATTCCAATTGGTAATGCAAAGGTAAACTGCCCTACATCAATCGGTGAAGTCATAAAATAATTGACTGTCTGAACGGCAGATGAAAGATATTTAAAGACAAAAAGCAAAGCCAGATTAAAGATGATAGACAAAGTTAAGAAAAAGATCTTACGTCCTTTAGAATTCTTGGTATAGCCAATCAAAAGTCCAAATCCATAATTGACCAAAATGGAAAGGATCAAAATACCGATATTTTTTGGTTCCCCAAAGGCATAAAACGCCAAGCTGCAGATCAGTAAAATAATGTTTTTGAACGTGATTGAAAAGGAAAACAAATAATATAACAGCAATGATGCCGGAAGAAAATAAAATAAAAAGGATAAGCTCGAAAAACTCACAACTTTTCCTCCTTTTTATTTCGATGAAAGTTTCTTTCATATTCTTCTTTTATTGAATAATAATTGCGATTAGAAAGTTCAAACCAATGTGCAATCAGCGCTGCCACTAAAAGAAAGGCGGTTAAAGTTCCTCCCTGAATCCAGGTAAAAGACTGGCCAAGCCATCGATAAAGGGGAGATAAAATAGTTCCGACTTCAGATGGATCTGGAACGAGGACTCCGGAATCCTCCGAATTCTCGTAGACCAGTTGAACTTGCAGTTTTCCAGCATTTAAGCTTTGCTCTGTTTTTGCATAAATGGTAACTTCGGATGCAGTACAGTCACTGCTGATTTCTAATCGTCCTTCTTTTGTGAGGGTAATTCCTGTATTTGTGCCGGACAAAAAGAACTCCGGGGTCTGATCTTGTTGTTTCATATCCAAATCAGTTACAGATGCCTGATAGTTTTTTATAATGCTGCCCGTATGCGGCACTGTTATCTGCGTATCTCCGGAAGGCGTAATAAAATAATACTGCCCTCTTATTGCAGACTCACTATTCTTTAAAAGCTCAATTTTTCCAATCGTATAAGAAATAGTCTGATCCTCAGATTCAACCCCTGTAACGCCCCACGATTGGATCTGCGTAAGCGAAACCCGCCGACCATCTTCGGTAAGCAACTGTGAAAACGGAGCATACAGCGTCCCGCTAAAATCCCCCGGGATCATCAGCGTCCCATTTTCCGGGTAAAGAATGCTTGCTATCTCCGTCTTATCATCTGGCTGCAAAATTGCAAAAGACTGATCGAGTAAAGACACACTGACAGTCTTGCTGACAGTAAGGGTAAGATTCATTTTTAATGCAGTATCTTCGTTGTTTTCTACATGAAATCGAATCCCGTCATATGCAGAAACATTTCGCTTCGTATCATCATAAAGATAAGACGAATAATATCCCTTTCTAAGCCCTGTGCTGTCCGCTGTAACCGTAGTCTTCGTTGACTCTTCCTCTCCTACTGTATCGACCGTAACATCTGCACCGTCATTCCAAGACTTTATCTGCCCCGGTACAATCTGTACTGCATTGCTATCCTTTGAAGCGGCTGATACGGGGATTGTAAGAAATGGCAGCAACAAGAAAATCGAAAGTCCAATCACCCAAAACAGACTTTTCCTGTATTTTGTTTTTATAAATCCATTCTGCTTCACAAAACGCCCCATAATCCACCTTGAAAATTTTTAGTTTAAGTACTGCAGTTCATCAAAAACTTCATAACGATTGATTGCAGTGTCAATTTGCTTTCTGTAATTTTTCTCCTGGGCTCTATCTTGACGACAATCTGTAATCCATGTATTTAAAAGTGTTCGAAAAACGGCGCTGCCCATTAGCTCTGCCAGATTATCCACCCGATAAGAAGCTTCATGTTTCGAAATTTTCTTCTGCAGGCTGCACCGAAAAACGACCCCTTCTTCAGAAAAAGAAAGCTTCTGTAAAGCCGCCTCTTTAGAGGGACTCCAAAGGACCAACGACTCATAATCAAAAGTCGCCAGCACAAGTTTTTTTCCATCTTTCGTGGTAACCGTATGATCAAGTTCCACAAAAGGAAGTTTCTTGCTCGTAAAATCCTTTTTCGACTTTTTGCGGTACTCAATATTCAAAGCAAGATCATCCATTGTACTTAGGCCGTTCTCCATCGTTCTTGGAAGCGTTGGATCGCGATCATAAACAATTTGCATCATTTGCCTTTTGTTTGGTTCCGTAATTTTTTGCATAGAAATTCCATATTTCCATTTTGAACCGATCTGCATAACATTAGCTACTTTTCCGCTCCACTCTGTCTCGTTCCGATCAGTCGCAAGCCGAATCGTTATTTCTTCTTCCGGCGGAATGTATTCCGGGAAATCAAAAAGAAGAGAAATTCCGTTCTCTGAAATATCGTAAGTATGGGTTCGAAGCAGCTTGTTATCATATGCGACCAAACAGCCAATATTTGCCCGGAATCGTTCAAATTCACGATGTTTCCGTCTTCCATAAATAAAGAAGACAGACATCAGCAAATAATAAAAATTCACTGAAAGCCAAAACAGAATCAAAAGGTATGACGGAATTGCTAAAGTCAAAAGGAAATGAAGGCATCTCACCAATCCAATCCCATCTAAGACCAAAAGGACAAGCAGGGTGATCGACGTTTTAAAGGAATATCCAAAATCGCTGGATTTCAGCTTTTCTTTACTGTCCTTTTCTGTCACCTCAAATTTTTTCTGAGAAATTCCAAGAGATTCTTTCAAAACCGGTAAAAAGAGAGCCGGTACCAAAGCCGTTTCATAAATATTGGTAATGCGGGTATTTCGAATATTTCCGGATAAACAATTAAGCGTATAATGGTTCAGCAAATACATCGGCAGCCAAAAAATCAAGACTTCTCCTAAGGTACATTTGACAACGATCAGGTCAAACACAGCATACAAAATTGGAGACAAAATATAAATCATTCTCTTAATTGGACTATACCAATAAGTAATAGAGGTCAAATAACTGATTTTCTGTTTAAAAGAAAGCCCTTTTAACCCAAAAAGATTTACTTTTCGTCCGGTTTGAATACACCCACGAGCCCAGCGTTGGCGCTGTTTAACAAGGCTCTTCAAATCCTCCGGAGCCATTCCGCACGCATGGGAATCGCTGATTGCATAGCACTGATATCCTTTATTTTCAATCATCATGCCAGTCGCAAAATCTTCTGTGATAACCCCAGTATAAAACCCACCGATATCCTCCAGTGCTTTGCGAGAAAGAATTGTATTGGTTCCTCCAAAAATTACCGTGTTGCTGGCGTTTCTCATTACCTGAACATCCCGGTAAAAATAATCCTGTTCGTTTGGGACACGGCTTTCTGAATACAGATTGTACTGAAACAGATCCGGGTTATAGAAGCTCTGTGGCGTCTGTAGAAATCCGATCTCTTCCTCCCCTAAAAAATAGGGAATACATGCTGTCAGAAAATCGTGTTTTGGAATCATATCCGCATCAAACGTAACAATATAGGGCGAATGCGTTACGCTCAGAGCATAGTTTAGATTTCCGGCTTTTGCAAATTCATGCGTATCTCGCACCAAATGCGTAACACCCATCTTTTTTGCTAAGACACCCATCTCGTCCCGATGTCCATCATCACATAGATAAATATGTACTTTTGATTTATCCGGATAATCCATATTAAGACATCCGTTAATCGTCTTATACAATAGTTCTGTGGGTTCATTATAAGTGGAAATCAGAATATCTACATCCGGATAGTCTTTTGAATCAGCCTTGACCGGTTTTGGCAATTTTTCATGAGAAAGCTGCCGGAAATGAACAATC
Organism: Ruminococcaceae bacterium UBA5450; assembly: GCA_002424295.1. Lineage (GTDB taxonomy): Bacteria > Bacillota > Clostridia > Oscillospirales > Acutalibacteraceae > Caproicibacterium. The sequence goes on from DIQY01000131.1 coordinate 11,076, forward strand.
ATCTCCAAAATTCCAAAAAACTCAACAATAAATAAGGTCAACCCAAAAATGGTTGAAAAAGTCCCATACTCATAAGGAATTGTTCGAAGCAGACGCCATGCCATATAAACAATCGCTGAAATAATTGTAATCGTAGACATATGTCTCTTTAAAAATAATCTCATATGCAATTACCTTTATCCTTTATATAACTAAATATAAGCTTTCTTGTCCCCTTTTTCAACTGCATTCTTCCAAAATATAGTCTTCCTGTCTTATTTTCTGCAGTTTTATACATTTTTCAAAAAACGAAATTCCGATTTTGGCTTGACAATCTATAAGTTCAGTTATACTGTTAACTATATAAGTAATTAACTAATACACTATGAAAGAGAATTTTTTATTTCATGAAAGGAGGCCGCCAATGGAAATTCATTTTGAAAGTGAAAAGCCCATTTATCTGCAAATTGCTGAACAATTGGAAGAAGCCGTTTTATCCGGTGCGTTTCCGGAAGAAACGCAAATTCCCTCCACGACGGAAATCTCCATTACTTTTAAAATAAACCCTGCCACTGCACTAAAGGGAATCAATCTGCTTGTAGACGCAGATATCATCTATAAAAAGCGAGGCCTCGGAATGTTTGTCAAAGCCGGGGCAAAAAATCGCATTCTGGAACAACACAAACAGGCATTTTATCAAACTTATATTGTTACCCTGCTCTCTGAAGCTAAAGCGCTGAAAATTTCCAAAGCGGAACTTTTGGAAATGATTGAAAGGGGATATGAATCATGAGCCGCCTCGTTCTGAAAGAAGTCCAAATGGAATTTGAAAAAAGCAATTTACAAAATACAATTTCTGCTGAATTTGAGACCGGTCACATTTATGGATTGCTAGGACGCAATGGTGCTGGAAAAACGACCCTTCTAAACCTTCTCTCCGGACGAAAATATCCAAGCGGCGGAGCCGTTTTTCTGGATGAGAAGCCTATCTGGGAAAATCCCACAGCACTCCCTAAAATCTATTATTGTGGAAATTCCAAAGACTTTCCAACTACTATGCGGGTTTCCCTCTTAATTAATTGGATTGCAGCCATGCGCCCTGTTTTTTCGTCCGAAAAGGCTACACAACTCTGCGAAAAATTCAGTTTACCCCAAAATGTTCGCTTTTCATCGCTTTCTACCGGGCAAAAAACAGCTTTTCAATTAGCGATTGCCCTTTCCAGCGGCGCCGAATTTATTTTGTTTGATGAACCTTTTCTCGGATTGGATACTAATACACGGCACCTCTTTTATCAGGAACTGTTGAGTGTTTTCTCAAAAGGGTCAATTGCTTGTCTCTTTGCGACCCATTGGGTGGAAGAGATCGAATCCATTCTCGATGAAATTCTGATTCTTGAAAAAGGAAAGCTGATTTTGAATGATTCCTGTGAGCATCTCATTCAGAACAGCTATCAGGTAAGTGGACCATCCCAACTAGTTGACCGTTTCTGCTCGGAACAAAAAGTTCTGCGAATACAAACTCTCGGCGGCTTAAAAACAGCTATCATTTTGGGACCGCAGCCACCCGCCTTAGAAGGGCTGACTTTCTCAAAAATCTCACTTTCTGAGTTAGTTTTGGCTTTAACCGATCAGGAAGGAGGAATTTCTCATGCGTAAGTCCATCACTTTGGTTCCGTTTCAGGAGAGGAAAGCATTTACTGGTCTTTTTCGATATGTACTTCATTTCATTTGGATTCCGTGGGTAATTTTTTACGGTTATATAGGAATGGTCCTTTTACCAAGTTTGCATGATCGTCATCTCAGCTGCGAACTAAATACTGCATTCTGTCTCTTGATTACGGCAATCGTGCTGCGTGATCATTCTTTTCGCATGCCGACAGCTCTAGGGATTTCGCGGAAAACCCAAAATCTCGCTTACTGCGCAGCTTTTGCCGTTTTTGCGGCTGTCTTTGCCCTGACCGATACTTTTTTAGACTGGGCTTTTTCCCTATGGAGCAATGGTCAGTATATCTCGTTTTTCACTATCTGCCAGCAGAGCGACAGTATTTCCGCCGGAATTACATTGCTGTGGCAGCAAATGACATCGCCTTATGAAGAGATCGTAACCGCACCGTTTTTTGTGCCTGCACTGATTCCGATTGCTTTTCTCTGGCGGTTTGCTTTCTATTGGGCATTCCTTTTGCTGGGGAATTTTTACGGAAGCCTATTATATCGAATCGGTTGGATATGGGCGGTCCTGCTCTTCATCTTATGTTTATTCAAATTCTTTTCTTATTCTTTCATTTTTTCATTATTAGTTCCCGTATTCTTTACACCAATGCATACTTGGTTTTTTATCCCCTGTGCAATCGGCACGCTTGCCTTTCTCATTTATATTTCTCATTTGCTTACCCATCATCTATCGATCAAAGCAACATGACTTCATTCTAAGTCATCGCACTTTATGTGAGGTGCAGTTTTATGAATCAGAAAACGAATTTAACTTTAGAGTAAAGTTCCAATCGAATTGCAATTATTTTGTTAATTGACATCTTGGGACAAATTTTTTTAGCAAGGATCTTTACTGTTTCTTCTTTTAATATTGACCAGTATATTTATGTGACAATTTTAAATGGCTGTATTTTCATTATTGCTTCTCAACTTTTATTAAAGACTTCGGTCAAAGACGTGATCAAGCATCAAAAAAAGAGTCGTTTTTCTTTGATCGAAAATATTTTATGGATATTTTTTACGGTCTTTTTGAACTTTTCAGTCTGTACTTTATACTCACGGCGAGACGCGCCCCCTACAAATGCGCATCTATCACAGACGTGGCTCTTTCTTTTATTAGCAGTTTTCACAGGATTCTATGAGGAGTTTACATTTAGAGGTGTCTTTTTAGAAAATCTATGCAAAAGCAGCGGAAAAGTTTTTGCTGTTATATGGACGACTGTTTTATTTAGTTTCATGCATGAAACACAATTTCCTGCACCTTTAATTTTGGGGATTACAATGGGATGTCTCTATGTAATGAGTGGAAATTTACTATTACCGATTGCAGCTCATAGTATAAATAATTGGTTTGGATATTTATTGACACCATTTGGGAACTTCTTATTACCACAAAAAGCACCTGATGAAGTACAGCTAATTCTTAAATGGAGCTGCTTTGCAATTTTCCTTTTAACCACTTTATTACTTTTGCTCTATTATCATTTTTATAAACATATTTCATTTCACCCCATTAAAAAAACAAAAGAGATCCTAAAATCTATTAAAAGTCATAAAACATCCTATCAAAAATTCTCTGGAACTCCCTGTATGACTTTCTTTTTGTTTCTAATGTTAGTTAATATTTTTTGTAGTTTTAGTAGTTTGTAATAACATAGAAAATAGAAAAGGGGTAAATTTCTTAAAGGCAAATTCATAAAATATTTAGCTGGAAAAGCCCATAAAAACGCCCTAAGCATTCAGGTAAGAATTTTCGTTTCTTCCTGATTGTTTAGAGCGTTTTTTAGAAAACTCTATTTTTTAAACGTTGTCATCTTTTTCTAACGACAAATCGTCCGAACTGCAAATCTGTGCAAACGTATAACTGTCAAGCTTTTTTCTGACCATCTCAGTGATCTCATCGTAGACTTTATGAAACCGGCAATGTGTTCCGCTACCGCTGTGCGCACAACAATACTCATCCTGTTGGCATCGGCTGATCATATAGGGACCCTCCACCGATTCCAGCACCTCACGCAAAGTAATCTGATCAGCAGGGCGCGCCAGCGCATAACCGCCATGAGCTCCTTTAAACGAGACAATCAGTCCATCCGATACTAATTTTCGAAGGATCTTTAAAGCAAATCTCTGCGGAACATGGGTGCTTTCTGAAATGGATCCGGCGTCTACTTTTCTGTTTGTCTTCGTGAGAAGTTCCATAATCCGAACTGCATAATCCGTCTCTAAAGTCATGACCATAGCCGCCATCTCCTTTTAATCAATCCAAAAAATCTTTCAGCTTTTTGCTGCGGCTTGGATGGCGCAACTTACGAAGAGCTTTTGCTTCAATCTGACGAATTCTTTCACGAGTGACATTGAATTCCTTACCGACTTCTTCCAAAGTGCGGGAACGTCCGTCCTCCAAGCCAAAGCGAAGGCGCAATACTTTTTCTTCTCTGGGGGTCAACGTATCAAGCACATTAGAAAGCTGCTCCTTGAGCATAATATGGGAAGCAGCATCTGCCGGAGCGGGTGCATCATCGTCTGGGATAAAATCGCCCAAATGACTGTCTTCCTCTTCCCCAATCGGTGTTTCCAGCGAAACCGGCTCCTGTGCAACTCGCATGATTTCGCGGACCTTTTCCACCGGCATATTAAGTTCTGCGCTGATCTCCTCTGCAGTAGGTTCACGGCCATTCGCATGCAGAAGCTGACTGGAAACTTTTTTCACTTTATTAATTGTCTCGACCATATGGACCGGGATTCGAATGGTGCGCGCTTGATCGGCAATAGCGCGGGTAATGGCCTGACGAATCCACCATGTCGCATAAGTGGAAAATTTAAAGCCTTTTGTGTAATCAAATTTTTCTACGGCTTTAATCAGGCCCAGATTTCCTTCTTGAATCAAATCGAGAAATTGCATTCCACGCCCCAAATATCGCTTTGCGATACTGACAACTAAGCGAAGGTTTGCTTCTGCCAAACGTTTTTTGGCAGTCTCATCTCCATCGGAAATCCGGATAGCCAAGTCGATTTCCTCTTCCGGAGAAAGCAGCGGAACTCGCCCGATCTCTTTTAAATAAACCTTAACCGGGTCATCGACTGAAATACTTTCGCTCCCAACTCCGGGATTGACATCATTCTCCTCCGGCGCAAGATTCAGATTAATATCCTCCAGATTTTCCGTTCCAAAATCT
>DIQY01000001.1 GCA_002424295.1 Ruminococcaceae bacterium UBA5450
GCTCTTCCGATCTGAAACCGCTGCCCAGTCTTGAAACATCGGCTGAGGCGTGGATTTATGCAGGCGGGGCTCACCATTCCGTTCTCAGCTATGGCTTGACCGCGGAAGAACTGCGTGACTTTGCTGAGATCATGGATGTGGAGTTTATTCATATCGGAGCGGATACCGGCATCCCGGAACTGCGCCGGGAACTTACTGCCAACGATCTGATCTGGAAACTGAAAAAGTAGTCTTCCCCGTCCGAAAACAGACTTTCACTTTTGCCGGAATCTGTTTCCCGGATCGCTTGGAAAAGGAGAGATCGATTTGCTTGAAGAACTGAAGCAGCAGGTCTGCACTGCAAACAGACGCCTTCCGGAATTGGGGCTTGTTGTTTTTACATGGGGCAATGTTTCCGGAATTGACCGAAAAAAAGGGTTATTTGTGATCAAACCGTCCGGCGTACCTTACGAAACGCTGGAACCGGACGATATGATTGTTGTAAACTTAAAAGGCGAGAAAGTGGAAGGACGTCTGCATCCGTCTTCCGATACGCCGACGCACTGCGAACTCTATCGCCGTTTTTCGGGAATCGGCGGCATCGTCCACACGCATTCCCGCTGGGCAACCATCTGGGCGCAGGCGGGGCGTTCCATCCCGGTTTGCGGCACGACTCATGCCGATTCCTTTTACGGGGAAATTCCCTGCACCCGTGCCATGACGGACGAAGAGATCGAAGGCGAATATGAAAAAGAGACCGGAAAAGTCATTGCGGAAACGTTTCAGAATCTGGATCCGGAAAATATCCCCGGAGTGCTTGTAAGATCGCATGGCCCGTTCGCATGGGGAAAAGACTGCCGGGAAGCGGTTTACAATGCCGCTGTTCTGGAAGAGGTCGCCATGATGGCGTGGCACACGGAAACTCTTCAAAAAATGCCTGTCCGGGCAATTCAACGGGCGCTGTTAGACCGGCACTTTTTGCGTAAGCACGGACCGAATGCCTATTATGGTCAGCAGCCGAAATAATCGCAGAAAAGGGAAAGGCGGTAAAATGATGGCGCGATTGATGATCAATGCGCAGGATGTAAAAAGTAAAATCGACCGAAATCTTTACGGACATTTTTCAGAGCATCTTGGCCACTGCATCTACGGGGGATCTATGTCGGGGACGATTCAGAGATCCCAAACGTTCATGGCATTCGGTCCGATGTCGTGCGGGCGCTCAAAAAGATTCGGGTTCCGGTTCTTCGCTGGCCTGGCGGATGCTTTGCTGATACTTATCACTGGAAAGACGGGATCGGCCCGAAGGAGCACCGGAAAAAGATCGTGAACAGTGCATGGGGAGGCGTTGTGGAAGACAACCGTTTCGGTACCCATGAATTTATGGAACTTTGCCGGCAACTGGGCTGTGATCCGTATCTTTGCGGCAACGTTGGCAGTGGAACCGTCCAGGAGATGAGCGAGTGGATTGAATACTTGAATTCAGACGGTGTTTCTCCAATGGCAGATCTGCGCCGTGCAAACGGCCGGGAGAAACCATGGAATGTCAAGTACTTCGGCGTCGGAAATGAGAGCTGGGGAGGCGGCGGGAACATGCGCCCGGAGTATTACGCCGATGTCTACCGACGTTACCAGACCTATCTTGCAAGTTATGGGGGACGCAGAGTCTTTAAAATAGCGAGCGGCCCTAATGCGGATGATTACAACTGGACTGAAAAAGTGATGGCTATCGCCGGGCGGTATATGGATGGCCTTGCTCTGCATTATTACACGGTTCCAGGACCGTGGGAGAACAAGGGCAGCGCCACGGATTTCAGCACGGTGGATTACTACAGGACCTTGGAAAAGGCACTGCATATGGATGAGCTCATCTCACGGCATGCGAATGTCATGGAGAAATACGATCCCGAACACCGTGTTGGTCTTGTCATAGATGAATGGGGAACTTGGTACGACGTGGAACCTGGAACGAATCCGTCCTTCCTGTTTCAGCAAAATACCATGCGCGATGCGCTTGTGGCCGCAGTTACCCTGAATATTTTCAACCGACACAGCGACCGTGTCGTCATGGCAAACCTCGCCCAGATGGTCAATGTGCTGCAAGCCGTCGTGCTGACGGACGAAGGCAAAATGCTGCTTACGCCGATTTATTTTGTCTTTGAACTATACAAACGGCATCAGGGCGCCCGCCTCCTCGGCAGTTTCCTTCAGTGCTGCCGTGCAGGGGATGGGGAATCTTCCGTACCAAAACTAAGAGCCTAGCCATAAATTAAAAAAAGGTATAAAATAGAGTCTGGTGATAAGAAATGGAAGACAAGAAATCATACCAGTCATGGACAATATCGGACGGGTTTTGGGCCGTAATAAAAGGTGAAATTCCACAAAAGGAACGGGACCCGGAAAAGCAATATAAGCATGCACCCGGTCAAGGGAGGCCGCCAATACCAGCAAGGAAAGTGCTGGAAGGTATCTTCTACGTGCTGCGTACTGGATGCCAATGGAAGGGCAGTTCCAAAAGAATACGGATGCGCAAGCAGTATACATAGATCTTATCAGGAATGGGCTCAAGCAGGATTTTTTCAAAAAATATGGGCGCTGGGTCTGGAAAAATATAATGAATTAGAAGGAATCGTCTGGGAATGGCAAAGCTTAGACGGCTGTATGGTTAAAGCACCTTTGGCCCAGGAAGCAGTAGGCCATAATCCAACCGATCGGGGGAAAAATGGGAACAAAGCGGAGCATTCTGACCGATGAAAAAGGTCTCCCTTTATCAGTTGTGTTATCTGGTGCGAATACTCACGATATTAAACTGTTGGAGCAAACACCACTGGAAGGCATTGTAATTTTTCGTTCTGAACCGTCTGCGACGCAACCACAGCATCTGTGTCTGGACGCTGGTTATACAGGTTCCAAAGAGATGGTTGAAGGTAAGGGCTATACTGCAAATATACGGTCTCGCGGTGATGAGAAAAAAGAAATTGAACACAACCCGGCCTTTAAAGCTCGTCGTTGGGTTGTGGAAGTGACACACTTTTTTTTCAATCGTTTCCGTAAACTTCTGGTTCGTTTCGAGAAAAAGGCTGATAATTATCTTAGTTTGATTCACTTTGCCTGCGCTGTTATTGTCTGGCGCAAAATTATTCGCGTACGTACATGTATAATCACTAATTTATGGATAGGCTCTTACAAAGCAATCGGGGTGAGAGGATTGTCAATGTTCCACGGTACATCGACATCGGTGGCAGGTAAGATCCGCCGCGCCATGGTTTTTCTCCTTTTTTGTGCTCTCGTTTTTTCCAGCGGCTGCGGACAGCGCCAAAGTGTTTCTCCTTCCCGGCAGTCCTCCAATCAGGACAGCAGGAAAATCCAGCTCAAGGTGCTGTATTCGGGTGAAAACGTTAACTGGGTCGCGGCCATTGAGAACCTCGGGGATGTTTTCATGCGGGAACATCCCAACATTGACTTGAAATTGGGAAATACAGGGGTGGATAATTATACGGAAGCCCTGAAAGTGAAAGAAGCAACGGATGAATTCCCGGACATTCTGGAAATACAGGACCCATATATGTTTCAACGGGCCGGCAAATTAGGTGAGATGCCATCATCCGTGAGCAGTTTAGTGGAACACCCGGTTGCCATTAATGGCAAAATATATGCAATTCCGCTTTATTTTACAACGGAAGGGATTATTTATAATCAGGTGCTGTTTCAACGGTATCATTTATCGAAGCCCAAAACGTATCAGGAATTTATCAGTCTGTGCACCAAACTGAAATCTTCCGGAGTTACTCCCCTAGCGGTTGGCGGGACCAACTCTAAAAGCCTGAACTGCTGGTTCGATTATTTTTTTCGAACGGATGTGATTGCCGATATTCCGAATTGGCAGGAAAAGCGAAACCAGAAAGCGGTTTCGTTCCGCGATCCCCGGCCTGTTCAAATGATACAGGACTATAAGACGCTCATGGCAAGCCCGTATGTTCTCGAAGACTCCATCAATATGAACGATAACCAGTTGGTTTCAAAACTGATCGACAGCCAATTTGCCATGATGTATGCCGAGCCAAGCCTATTGCCTCAAATCATTGACGCCTATCCGGAAGCAGCGGAACCGGAACAAGGCAACGCTTCGCAGGACAGCCGAATCAAATGCCGTGTCGGGTGGTTTTTCATGCCGGACCGAGACGGTAACCCGGTTGCCGTAAACCGATGCGGGGCGCAGTGGGCTATCTCTGGTGACTGTGCAAAAAATGAAGGGAAAGAAAAAGCCACCGCCCAGTTTTTCGAATTTTTTTTCTCCACGGATTGCTACCGCAAGGTGCTGCAGGTTATGTATGCGGTTCCGTCAACAAAAGCGGCCATCCTTTACCCTGCGGCGGGAGTGCAGCAGAAATTACTTGTCAGCTATCGATACGCAGCAAAGAGCGAAACCTATTTCGGCAACAATGAAACCCCGGAGTGGTTCATTCAGTCGCTGGAAGGCGTTTTAAAATCCGCTGCAATGAACACAAGCAACGTAAAATCCGTCTGCGAGAAGCTCGATGCAATTTGGGATCATGCCGGAAGATGAAGAACATGAAAAAGAAAGATAGGAAAAACGGAAAGGATTTCAAGCAGAAAAGCGGGAAATATATCAGCCTTTTTACCAAATCGGTCATCGCATTTCTATTAATCGGCATCCTGCCGCTGTTTGCCATCGGCTTCGCTGTTAACAACGTCTACGCCAATAACATTCAGAATACCCTGCTGAACAATTTGTCGCAGATGACGCTTTACGTTGGGAAAAATATCACCAATATCTTTGACGAGATGGATCAGGATACAAAGTATATTTACAATTATCAGGCCGCGACGGATTATGACTATTTCTATCAGATGATGCTGGACGACACGGTTACGGAAACAAAACGAAATTCCATCGTCACCGATGTTTTGCGCAATATTCTTTACCGGAATTCGTATATTGATCATGTCCTTTTCATTACAAAGGATGGCAGATCTTACACCAGCATGCGGCCCCCTGAAAGTATGCTTAATGCAAACGCACTGGCCGAATGGCATCAGAAGAATTACCAAGCGGGCCGGAAAGCAGCCGTGCTGATACCAACGCATTTAGCGACTTATTATTATTATTCCAAGACCTTTGACTTTTCTTTTTCCCGTAATATCATGAACACGGAATCGATTCAAACGGCGGACTGCGATGCGCTGGGAACGATTTATATTGATATCAACATGAAATACCTTACGGATATTATTATAGTGGTCCAATAGTCAAGACAAAAATCCGGTCAGGATTTAATGAACTTAATATTTCAGATCATTTTGTCATGCGACCTGTGTCACCAACGCGGAATAATAATTCTCCGCAGGGGTCTGATAGTCAAGGGCTGAATGCAGCCTTTCAAAGTTGTACCTGTGGATAAAATCTCCGATCTGCCTGCGCGCGTCCCGGATGTTTTCATAATCTTTCAGGTAAACCTCGTCATATTTCAGCGTGCGGAACCAGCGTTCGATCATAATGTTGTCGGCCCAGCGGCTTTTGCCGTCCATGCTGATTTTCACCGCGTTCTTTTCTACGTATTCGATGTAGTCATGGCCGGTAAACTGGCTGCCCTGATCAGAATTGAGAATTTCGGGTCTTGCCACCTTGAACGCATCTTCCAAGGCACGCAGTACCATCGGCGTCGCCAGGGTGTCATCCAGCTCCCAGCCGACGATACAGCGGCTGTACCAGTCGATGATCGCGGTCAGATAGACAAATCCATGGTGTAATTTGATATAAGTAATGTCAATTGACCAGGCTTGATTTGGGCGGGTGATCACCGCATTTCTCAGCAAATAGGGATATATTTTATTCCCTTTGGCTGGCTTTGACAGATTGGGCTTCGGATAGATTACGGAGATTCCCATCTCCTGCATATATCGGCGTGTTTTCAGGCGCCCAATGGGAAGGCCCTGCCTTTTCAGCTGTTTGGACAGCTGTCGGGAACCCCATGCCGGATTATCCGTATGCAGCCGGTCAATCAGATTCTTTGCCGTCAACTCCTGCTCCGAAGGGTCGGCCGGGGCGTAATATGCGCTTGTCCGGTTTACATCCAACAGGTCTGCCGCGGTAGAAAGCGGCAGCTCTTTGCTACTCTTTTGGGCGCGGAGTATATTGACTCTCCCAATCAGATCCAAACAATTCTTCAGATTTTTTTTTGAGCCAGTCGACCTGTGTGGTCAGCTGACCTACTTTTTTGTACAGAGTATCTGTTTCGCGCTCCTTGCCCTTCAGATCTGCCTTTAGCTCCTCGGTTCGCTTATCGTCGAACGCTGCAGCCGCATTTTTCAGAAACTCCGCTTTCCAGTTGCGGATCTGATTGGGTGCAATCTCATTTTCAGCGGCGATGACGTTTAGCTCTTTTTCGCCGCGCAGTACTTCCAGTACAATTTTCGCCTTGAACTCGGCATTAAAGGTCCTTCTTTTCATGAACAATCAACCTGCTTTCTTTCCTTATTTCTATTCTCTCAGGTTCATTATCTTTTGGCCATTTTTTTGTCGAGTTTTATGAAACCATTATATTCTTTATATTCAAGACCACATTGATCCATTTTATAGCTAAATATATTTTGTATTCTACTGTCACAGGTAGTAAAAAAGAGTTGATCAATAGCACTATTTTCACTAGATAGTTGATATTTAATTAAATCAAAAAATGCAAGCATGTTTATATCATCCATAGTACTAGTAATATCATCCAAAAAATAAATTTTAAAAGATCCACTGTCTTTAAAGCGAAAAACATTGCTGAAAAAATATGAAAGCATTAAAACGCTTAGTTGACCGTCACTGAGCATGTTTTGAATTGGTTTACCATCTCGATCTGTTAACATTAATAATCCATTTCCTTTAGCACCTTTAAGGTTAATACCTGAGATATTTACATCACGAGACAGTTTGCAATAAATTTTATAAAGAAATGGACCAACATTATCGTATTCCTTTTCATTCATTGTTTGCAGCACATCAAGAATTTCCTTAGAGCGTTCCTTAGCTTTTGAAGAAAGTAATTTGAGATTTTCAATCTTTTGATTCGACTTGGCGTTTTTCTCTTCAGCTTTTTTTAACTGTTTGGATGCATCTAAATATTCAATGTTCTGAATACGACTCCTTATTGAGCTAATCTTGTTACGCAAAAGGGATTCATCATATGTAACGTCCTCAGGCACGCCATATGCGCTTTCTCGTATATTTTCCAAAAGAGCATCCTGAGAAAGCTCATTATTATCCGAATATTGTACTAACTTCAGAACCCGTTTTATCTCGTTCCTAATGATAATGATGTGCTCTTCTACTTGAATAAACGTATTGTTATTTTCGATTGCTTCGCGCACACTATCAGTTGAAAGCATTTTCTCCTGAGCATAAGCTTTATTATCAATCTTTTGCAATTTTTCAAGTAATGAAAAATATGTGTTTGATACATTATTCAGGTACGCTAAATTGTCTACTTGTTTCTGCGCTGCATCAGTGGCTTCTTTAAGAGCTTTTTTTGCATTTATTTGTTGCTCAGAAATAGTCTTGCGTTGTTGTTCTTTAAGATTACTTACTTCGGCCTTTTTCTTTTCGATCAGCTCTTTGTGTTGTGCTTGATAATTCTGAGCTTGCTTAGTTATCTCATCATCGGTAACGGTATTGAATTTTTCCGACCCACAAACCGGACAAAGTACAGGTTGGCTTGGATTTGCATGTTGCTGTTCTAAACGGTATTCTATTAATCCATTTTTATCAGCCACGATAGCCGTTAATGCATCAATTACTTTATTGCCTTTTATAAGTGTCTCAATTTCGGAACTCAGTGCCTCTATCTGAGCTTTCAGCCCTTTTATCCTATTACTGCTTTTTTCCCAGTATTGTTCAGTAAAAAATTTACTACCGATCTTTATTAATTCATCACTATTACCAGAAATATTACTTGAATTTAGGTTTATATTTTGGTAATTTTTTAGCTCATGTTCTGCCTTTTCACGCACACTATGCTGCCGGGAGCATGTTCTAATAGTCTCTTTAATCTCTTTGTTGTGTTTAATAAGCTCTTTATTAAGAGCTTCCAGATCTTTTTTTCTTTCTCTTGCCTCGGAATCATTTTTTAGTTCATTAAGTAATGTTATTACATGGGCATAAGCGCATTGATAAAGCGTCCTCAATTGATCATTTAGCTGATTAGCAGACATTTCTTGAATGTTCGTTAGTTCAGATGGGTATAATAGGCGACTATCATAGGGAAGAATTTCTGGCGATTTGTCATACTTCTTAAGAGTATTGCGATAGATTAAAATTGTACTTTCCGGGACTTGACATTTTTGCTCATTATTGATTCGTTTATCTATATCATCACAATAATAACCTAAGTTTTCTACAACATGTTCGGCATCAGAATGGTTTGAGGTAAAAGCAGCGAATTTTTCCTTCATTTCACTACGTCCAACACGCAAAAAATCATATGTTTTTTGCATATCGCATACATTATAATTGTAGAAATTTTTTGCATCTATTAAATTATTTAACAGTAGTTCCGCTTCATTTCCGCTTCTCCCATTAACCTGTACCTGACTGCATCTATTCAGAGTGTCTTTATCTTGTAAGCGAATAATGCAATACATCTGACCGTCATTACTTAAATTAAGTTCAACTTTTGTTTGCTCTCTCAAATGATCCTTATTTTTTAGGATTGTTTCTTCGTTTAATTGAATACTTCTTTCCTTGGTCGGATTACGTTCATCATATACTTGATGAAGTCGACGCACATCACCTGTTAAACACCATTCTATTGCATCTAACAAAGAGGTCTTGCCTCTGCCATTAGGTGCTGTGAGAAGTACAAGAGGCTTATCGTCAAATTGGAAAGATTTTTCACTAAATCCACGAAAGTTTGTGATTGTAATATCTTGCAACACAGTCATCTTTCAAGCCATCCTTTCACTGAAGCAAACTCTTCTTCCGTAAAATTTAGCTGTTCCGAAAGCTGCTTACGATGGTCTATTTTTGATCGCTTATTATATAAGAATGTGACAGCATCTGTATTTGGAAGCAGATCACTCAGCTTCTCTTCCTGATCTATTGCAGGACTTTCGACTTTTAATTCTTCATACCAGAATGGAAGTAGTAATCTGTTGTTATTATCAATGTTATCATTTGCACCACATTGAACGAAAATTTTACGCGAAATAGATACAGATTTTTCTTCTGAAAAGTTATCTGGACATTCCATTAACGGCAAGTTCCCAGTTTTATCATTTGTATATAACAAGATTTGAGTAATATTGTATTGCAGCTTTCTTATTGCTTCATGTCCGTTCCCAAGTAAAGTGCCAAAATTAATAAACGCCATAATACGGGTATCATACCTATTACAAAAGTCTTCAATATTTGTTTTAGGCTTCGGTTGCAAAATTATAAACATTTCATCCTTTGACTTGCTCAAATAGATTTGCCGAAGTTCATCGGGGACTTTATTCTCTTGCAAAAACATGACAATTTCAAGTGAACGTTTTCCATCGGTATTATCAATGATTAGAGGCTGGTAGTGATATCTTTCAAAACATGCTTGCCATGTCATTATTCTTCCTCCTTGTAATTAATACAATTGTCAAGGAAAATCGTGCTGTTACATGCTTCCAATTGCCACCAGCAGTTCGTATCAACTTTTATACAATCCATGCACTCAATACGAAATTTATTCGTATGAATCTCAGATACTGATCTGTTATTTGAAATTTCTGCTACATTCTGATCATATGAGAACTTTCCATGGTATTTCCCACACATATACCATTTTTCTGGGCGAAGCGGTTCCATGCGCTCAAATGTACAAGTAAGATCTTGATCGCTATGAGCACAGTTTGGTGCAGATAAGATAACAGCTGAACTAGCCATTTCACCAGGGAAAGCTACTTTTAGGTAACGCTTTTCTCTAGTATCAAAATAAGTTTCTGGTCTAAGCTTAGTCATTTCTTCATTAGTAATTGTTTTTCCTATAAGATTACTATTTATATCAAATAAGATTTTCCAAAGATAGCATAGAAATGTATTAACTGCATCGTGATGTTCACAAATTATCTGACGCCTTTTTACTATACACCATTTTGAAAAATCGAATAATGAGTCTCTATCTCTCATACTGACAGTATTTAATAGTTGTAGTTGACCTTGTGGTGTGCTACCGAGGTGGAACAACCAATCGGCAGTATTATCACAGATACACTGCAACATATCAATTTGTTCCTGTGTTAGCTGTTTGTTGAATTTTTCCACAGTATCCCAGCAATCAAATGCCACTGTACGCAGATATGCTCCTATATTTTCTTCTGTTTCAGTGCAGATCTGATTTGATAAGTATTGAACAAATTCATCATGACTACGTTTTCGAAAACTGAAAATATCCATTCCGACGGGAGGCTCACTATAGGTTTCCTGAATGTACTGTATCGCGAGGCCGAGTAAAACATTTTGCCTCATGCTATCATCTGTTATTGGGCATCCAGAAAAGTTGATTTTGTCTAACTTTAAGGCGATATCCCTTCGGTACTGTTTCAATACTTTGTAATCATTTTGAATTTCCAATGCACTCAAAAAATTTTCTATTGAATCGTTCCAAGCAAATTTATTAAAGCAGGTGTTTTCCGCATCATCTTTTTTAAGTTGATACACATTCTTTTCTAACCAGTTGCTTCCTTTAGGAGGAAATAAAGGCTTTTTAGTACGACAAACATTAATGTAATCTTTCCCTTGCATTTCAGCTAACGTTGGTTTGCTTAATTGACATTTGCAATGCATCGCTAAAACAGGAATTACTTTCCCGGTATACCCATAAAGCTGTAACCGTAGATATTGGTAATAAAGGTCCCGCATAACTGCCGACAATGTCACTGTACTCTGCGGACGATATTTGGCCTGAATAATGTATACTGCTCCGGTGTCTTTTGAAGAAACAAATACATCCTCAACATATTCCGAACAGACATACTCCGTTTGTTCATTTAATAGTTTATCTAATGCAATTAAATCCTGAAATAAAAATCCACATACCTTGCTGCTTGCATCACGGCTTTTTTCGCCTTGGTGCATATTCATAATTATTTGACTATTTGCGTCTAACATCCTTCTCACCTTATTTAAACAGCTGAACAAACACACATTTTGGTAGACACTCAGACAATATAAGCTCAGCGCTATTTTAGTGAAACTTCCCCCGCACGCCATTCTGTAATTTGAGGATACTGCGGGCTAGTTTCAGCTTTGGATTCTTAGCCACTACCCGCAGCATATCAAATTTCTCATAATCACTGAATAGAAAATTATTCACATGATACAAGTTAACGCCCGATTACGTTGCGAAAACAGCCATTCGTACAAAAATCGCCTTGTTATTCCTATTCCATTTAATATTA
>DIQY01000023.1 GCA_002424295.1 Ruminococcaceae bacterium UBA5450
CATGAAAAAGGGCCTTGAGTTTATTTCTGATCCTGACAACGAGATCACTGAGGATAACATACACACTCTTTATGATATAGCTATCGGCCAATACTTGCCGGAAAACGACAAACTAAAGCCGGGCGTCTTCTATCGTCACGACAGTGTGTATATCATTGGTCAGGAACTGGAGCATACCGGCCTGCCTTATGAAGAGCTTCCTGAATATATGAGCAAATTCGTAACCTTCATCAATGCTGAAAGCACGATGAACGACTTGCTCAAGGCGGCGGTTATCCATTTCTATATTGCTTATCTGCATCCGTATTTTGACGGCAACGGTCGCATGGCCAGACTTATACATCTATGGTACTTGAAGAGGCAGGGTTACTCATCAACGTTGTTTATCCCGTTCTCCAGCTACATCGAGCGAAGCCGAAAGGGATATTACAGTGCCTATTCGCTAGTCGAGAGAAATACGAAGATTAGCGGCGTGATGGATGTAACGCCGTTCTTAGTCTACTTCATTGAAAATGTATACAACAAACTCGGCAGTGCGCTGCCGCAGGTCAACACGATGGCGACTTTCAACAAAGCATTGGATGACGGCCAAATCACAGAGAAAGAAAAGGACCTTTGGAACTTTGCCCTGTCCGCATACGGGAACGGCGAATTTTCGACCAAACAGCTTGAACGGGATTTCGGCAACGCCGCCTATGCCACGATACGCGGTTTCGTGCTAAAATTTGAGGACCTTGGCCTTTTGTCAGCACAAAAATACGGAAATAAAGTGAAATATTCCGTGCGGGATAAATAATTCAAATCAAAAGGCACGGTCATGGGTGATTCATCACTCCATTTCCGTGCCTTTTTCCGATTGTAGGCTTTTGGATTTTCTGGCTTGCGGGTAACGGGATTCAGTGCGCCCCAACTTTCTCGCCGTGCTATGGCAAGCTCCCGTCGCTTTTTCTTGGACAGTTTCTCATAGGGAATGAATTTTTCCATCTTGTCAACCTCCTGGCTGAATAAAAACTCAGGCTAAAACAGAGCCGGTTTCTATTTTAGCCTAAGTTCATCAAAATATCAACGCCGCGCGGTTTCGCCATGATATTCCTCAAAAAAACGATTCAGCAGTTTCTGATGCTTTTTCGATTTATGTATAATGAGGTAGCCGTCATGGCAGTAAAAATCAATTAACCATACCTTGGCCGTTACAGATTGGTTATAAAGTGAAACGCATCGCAGTTTTCCCGTAGAGATCCAGCCTTGAAAGGCGCTATCGGAATAGCCGGTCAACTGAGCCATTTTTCTTTTGGTCATGGCATCCGGTGCGGCAAACCACTCATCCTCCAGCCAGAGGTGGAATTCTTCTACAGGCAGCCTTTGTGCCCCTTTGCCGTGCTGATGCGGAGTGGCAGAAGAAAAGGCTCCGCTGGGAAGCATATACTTTTCCGGATGCTCTTCCATCTCTTCCAGATAAGAAATGACATCCTTCAGCTTGACCCGAAAGTTGCGCGTCTTCTTGCCGCTGTCTTTGCAGGGGATGTAGCCATTCTTCAACATATAGCTCGCTTTACGCTTGCTGATATGCAAGATCGTGCGCATTTCGTCCAGAGTCAGGTCTTCAGGATACCGGTCCTTCAAATCGGCATACTTGCTCATTTTTGGGAACCTCGTTCGGACTTCTGCTTTTTGCACTGATATAGCACCACGCCCTTGTAACGGTCATTACCTGAGGAAACATAGGATTCCAACATCTTCTCCCGGCACATGGGCGCCAGCAGCACCTTTCGGCAGTATTGGTTGGATATCCCCAGTATACTCGAAATCTCAGAAGCAGTTCGCGGCTTGGCGCAGTACTTTTGGATTTCCTTGCGCTGGTCGGTGGGCGAGATGCATTCGGTGTAGCCGCTGGCGAGAACAAAGTCAATCACGTCCTGCTTGGCCACATGATATTTGTTGGTCACAAGATAACAGGAGATCAGGTTGCCCTTCAGCATGTGGTAAACGGTGTTGATACCGAGGCGGAGCATTTTGGATACGTCCTCGGGAAATACGCAGTCGGGATATTTTTTGAACTGCCGCTCCAGCTTTTTACGGAGTTGTTCCTGTGTCATTTAAATTCTTCCTTTCCGTTGTTTGCCGACGGCAGAAAGGAGAATCATTCTAAAATCAGGGTCTTGCTTCTTGCAATTTTACAAGGTCGGTTCTTGAAAGGCGCATGGCGTCAGGGAATTTCATCTTGCAGTTTTCTTGCACTTTTGCAGAAAATAAGCAAAACAGCGGCATTTTTGTCTGAAATCCGGTTGATAAACCAGAGCGCTTATGAGTCCTTATTTTATCAGGGTTTGCTGGCTCAAAGTCTTGGAAACACTAGGTTTCACGGCGGTTTTTCCCGTGATGAACCGTGATGTTCTGTGAGATACCGTGCCGTTTCCCCAACGGCTCGAAATCAGGTAGACCGCAAGGCCTCGTGGGTTCGAATCCCACCGCTTCCGCCAGACTAAGTCTGGACGCAATTCGCGTTCGGACTCTTTTCTTTTTTGCAGTTTACCGCTCGCGTTTAAAACCTGCATTTAAATTGAGCAAATGACATACTAAAAAATCCATGTGTAAGCATTCAGACCTACACATGGATTTTTCTATATAACTATGAATTTTGTTGTTTAAACTCGAAACTGATCAATAGCAATTAATCTGGCAAGCGAAAAATACTTTCTACGGATGCATTTAATAAACGAGCTACTTTCATCGCAAGTTCCAATGTTGGGTTGTATTTGTTATTTTCAATGGCATTGATGGTCTGACGGGTAACTCCAAGCTTTTCAGCAAGGTCTTCCTGCCGCATACCAAGTGCTTTTCGTCGTTCCCTAATATCGTTTTCCATTTTATTTACCCGGGAAGAGCAGAAGAAGTACACCGAATATGATTAAAAATGCCACTGTCAGGAGCGGAAATCCAATAAAGGCCTTTTTCCCCTCTTCATCTCCAGCTTTAATTTTCGAAATAATGGTGGAAAAATAATAAACCAGGTTTTGAAAAACCAGCAGATAAATCGGCATTGTGATCTTGCCCTGGCAGATAAGATCCCGGGTTCCCCACACGAATAGAGCAAGTGCAGTGAACAGATATGCCCAGCGAATCGCCCGCAGAGAAATAGCCAACTCCATTTCATCCATTTTTCTCATTGTTTTGCCTCCGAAATGTCAAGAGCTTTTTACATTTTATACTCTTTTTATTAGCTGTCTATTGTAAAAATAAAACTGCGATTATGCCTTTCGTACTGGTCTGATATACTTCCAAAAGCGCTCCGGATCATGATAAAAGTAAATGATTCTTCCAGGAGAAGTATCATAGCAATAACCAGTACCTGCAAAATCAAAAGTCGCCATTGCCTTTTCTATTTTTTCCTCTACACTACGATTTTCCTGTTCATAATCAAATGGCCCATGTTCAAAAACAATATACCCGGCTTCGGGAACATCAACCATAAGCATTTGTGGCGGTACTTCGCCTTTATAATCAAAAGGAAGACGCGCACCATAGCATTCTGTACGTGGAATGCCCCAATCGCAGAGTCTGCCGTCCGGATCATTAATGTACGCCATAATCTGACCGCTGCTGCTGTTAGATTCGCTCCCACCATTGTCATCCAATTTGCCTTTGATACTATCGAGTAGGCCGCAAATTGTTTCGCAGTCCTGTCCCGGAATAAGACTTTGTTTTTGCCAAAAATCCCAGTATCCATTACTCTCATAGTTTTTAATGTGCAAAAATTTGTGTGCGGGAATCGTTACAAAATAAATTTTAACATCATCTGTAGATCTCATCATACCAATCTCTCCAAATCCGAAAAAGTAGCGGTCGAAAGGGTTTATTTTCGTACGAAGAACGACAGGCTTAGGATTTTTTCGGTATTCACTTGGTGTTACACCATATGTTCTTTTGAAAGCTCTGGTAAAAGCTTCATGCGATGAAAAGCCATAATCAAAAGCAATATCCAAAATGCTTTTTTCACTATCCCGAACCTCTTTAAGTGCAAAGGCTAACCTTCTAAGCCGCAAATAATCTCTAAACTGCATCCCCGATATTTCCTTAAATTTTCTGGTAGCATAAAATTCAGAATAGCCCAACTTGCGAGAAAGGAACTGCAGTGTTAGTGCTTCATCGTGATGATGTCTGATACACTCATCAATTTGATCAACGATTATTTGGATCTGCTTGTTCCATTCGTACATTTGCCTGCTCCCCTCGCTTCAATCACTCTGTAACAATTATAACGAACGCAGTAAAAATTGCAGTGCTTGATTTTACTTGCACAAATCATATCAATAAAAAAATTCAATTAATTACAAAATATTTTAACATACAAGATTATTCAAAACAAGCCGGAACAATAATGTTCCGGCTTATCAAGCTTTCGGCACAATAATTCGTTTTGTAAAATATTGAGCTATCTAAAGAGAATCTGATGCTCTTGTTTTCGTTTTAGTCGAGCTGATGCTCTCAAGTTCAAATTCTAAGCATTCAGGATACCTGATGCTTACAATAGGCCCGGATTGCCAGAATAAAGAACAAGGGGATTTCGATTGCTGCCGCACCCATAATCAGATATGGCGACCAAACGCTGAACGGACCTACTTGAATAAACAGCATATTACCCAATTGATAAGAAAGATTGTTATTGATTCCAAGGCCGCCGGATGGCAAAATGCAGCTTATCAATCTAGCAAAGTTTCCCGCTCCCTGTATCACCTGATGCAGAATATCTGGCAACAAACAAAACGCAATGGCAATAATCAGCGTAGTTGTCGAACTATGGCATTTGGTCGATAGGAACATCGAAAAACAGGCAGTGGCGAAAAGAGTTAAAAAGCCTGCCACAACCAAAAGTGCCTGCTCCTGACCAACCGTGATCGGCAGAAATAAAAAGATATTGTGAATCTGTGCGGAACTAACAAGCCTTTCCCAACCGAACGTTTTATCCACCACCAAAATGAAAATTGCAATGCTGACGGTGAATAGAATAAGATCAATCAACAGGGCAGCCAAAAGTTTGCTGACTGCCAACTTCGTTCTTCCGTTTCGAGTGCTGCGGAGAATGTCATCCGACCCAGTTTGGTATTCCTCCGAAAAAACAGGCGCATTGATCATAATGCAGATCAGCAATAAAATAAAAATTAAAAAATCGAGAATAAAAAAGCTGTTATTTGGAAGTCCGTAAAAATAAGTAAGAGGCGTTTTTATCTGACTGTTTTGCAACATCACTTGATTTTTTACGTCGGAATTATGAGGATATTTTGCTTCCACTGTTTCTTCTAACTTTTGATTTCGCTGGGCATAAAAATTCTGTATATCATCAGGCTGAATTTTTTCCAAAGCGGTAAAAATATCCTGATTATTAGAATACACAGAAGCAATCAGGTTGAGCCGCTGAAACCTTGGGGAAAGTTCTTTGTTATAAAGATCGAATGGAATATTCCCTCCATACTTATTGGTCAGATCATGAAATACTTTCAAATCCGATTGAAGTTTGCTCACTGTTACTTCTCCTTCATATGGTGCTATCTGCTCTTTATTGACAGCGATAGCAGATATGCCGGTGATTCTTTCTATATTCCCGTCTTGATCGACGGTTTCATATTCCTCGCTGGCAAATACGGAAAACGCTAGAACAATCGACAAGACAACCGCAGCGGCTACTGAAATCCACGTCGCACGTGTTTTGCTCATACGTTTAAGCTCCATCATAAATATACGCATGATCCTAATCTCTCCTTTAATTGTTTCTTTTAAGGTTTCTGCTTTCACTCGTCAATTTCAGTTTTCTTTCCATGACGGACTTCTTCTAAAAAATAGAAAAGATATAAATCCTCTAATGTAGGTTCCGTTTGCACCGCATTTTCTGTGGGCTTATGTTCAGAAACAATACGGAGCATGTCCACATTGCCTTCGTGCTTCAGGTTGGAAATCGTATATTCACTGTTGAGCATTTCTGCCTGCATCGGGTCAACCCGGCACTCCCAGACATACCCGTTGATGGAGGCGGTAATTTCACTTGGTTTGCCTTGATGAATGAGTCTTCCTTCTTTCATCATCAGAATGGTATCTGCGATATACTCTACATCCGATACAATATGGGTAGACAGAATTACAATTTTATCTTT
>DIQY01000065.1:0-3251 GCA_002424295.1 Ruminococcaceae bacterium UBA5450
ATGCTGTGAACATTTGAACCGCTCATTGATCCTTCCGCAAGAGGCAGCGGAAAAGTTTCATTATGAGCAGGTAAATGTTGTTCCACAACCACATGCTGGTGGAAGTTTTGCAACAACGGCCTATCAAACATTCGAACACCCGGTGGCGGTGGAAGAAATTCGGGCTGACTGCGGAATGGATATCGGGGGGACTTTGATCGGGATGCATTTGAAGCGGGTAGCGGTACCAACCCGCCTTTCAATCGATCATATTGGAGAGGCTGTTTTAATCTGCGCTCGTACCAGAGCAAAGTATGTTGGAGGGCCCCGCGCCCATTATGATGACCGTTTAATGTGAGAAAAATAAAAAATTAACGAAAGATTAAAAAACTCTTTGGTGAATTTTTTATTGACATTCTTGCATTTTTCTGATATTCTATAAATACCTTCAAGGAACAATAATGATGTCGCATAAAGAAATATGAAACACTATTTTGTATCTTGAAAGTTTAACATGCTTGCAAGTGCTTAGAATAGATAAGCCTCTCTTTTCTTACAACTGCGCTTTTTTTAAAAGCGCAAATCCTCCGATCCAGCCAGTCGGAGGATTTTTCTTTTTTAAGAAAAGCCTCCTGATTGACAAGTATTTTGAAATTGAGTATCATTGGAGAAGCGAAAAGGAGGGCGGCTGATTATGCGCGTTTCCGCAAAAGGAAAATATGCTTTGGCAGCAATGGTTTATTTGGCACAGAGCGGCCACGATACTGTAAAAACGGTAGCACGAATCTCTGAGGAGCTTAATATCTCAAAGATTTATTTGGAACAAGTGTTTTCTTTATTAAAAAGAGCAGGATTGGTGCTCTCAACAAAAGGGGCACAGGGCGGTTATCGGTTGGCGCTGCTGCCGGAGAAAATTACCGCTTATGCAGTGCTAAAAGCCTGTGATCAGTCACTTTTTGAAAAGGCTGAGCCAGTCCTTAATGAAGAGCATCAGGCACTCAATCATGTTTTGGATACCGTTTATCAAAAGATGGATGAAGAGATCAAAACATCTTTGGAATCTTTTACGCTTTCCGACTTGGCGGAAAAGGTTGCCGGCGAGCAGAATTCTTATATGTTCTTTATCTGAAAAGTCCAATTAGTTTACATTATAAATAGAAAAGGGAACCACCTATTTCATTTGTGGTTCCCTTTTCTATTTATATATATGGATTGAGGCACGAATCATTAGATAGAAGGATATCCTTCGGCTTCCAGCGCACGGCGAATTTGTTCGATATGTTCGGCGTTGCGGGTTTCCATTCGGATTCGCAGAAAACAGCCGGAGACATCGGTTTCCAAGTCGCTGCGGTCGTGATAAACGCCGACAACATTGCCGCCGAGCTTTGCAATCGTAGAGGAGATTGTGCTCAATTCACCGGGACGATCCAGCAGCTTAAAGGTCAGTTCTGCAGAGCGGCCGGATTTGAGAAGGCCGCGGCTGATGACTTTGCTAAGAATGGTCACATCAATGTTGCCGCCAGAGAGCAGACAGACCACTTTTTTTCCTTTGAGATCCAACTTGTTTGCAAGAACTGCCGCGACAGAGACAGCGCCCGCACCTTCTGTAATCAGCTTTTGTTGTTCAATTAAAGTCAGGATTGCCGCCGCAATTTCATCCTCAGAAACCGTAATGACGCCGTCTAGATATTTGTTGCATAGTTTATAGGTTAGATCTCCTGGACATTTGACCGCAATGCCATCTGCAAAGGTATGCACTTCTTCTACCCCTTCCGGTTTTTTTGTCTGAAGGGCATGCTCCATGCTGGCAGCGCCGGCTGCCTGTACTCCGTAAACTTTACAGTTTGGACGCAGAGATTTAATGGTAAAAGCGACTCCAGAAGCAAGTCCGCCGCCGCCGACCGGGACCAAAACGACATCGGCGTCCGGCATTTGATCCAGAATTTCAAGACCGATTGTTCCCTGACCGGCAATTACATCCGGGTCATCAAAGGGATGAATCAGTGTCCGGCCAGTTTCTTTTTGAAGCTCTACAGCCTTGTCATGCGCATCGTCGTAAACGCCCTGAACCAGGCAGACCTCAGCACCATAGCGCTTGGTTGCTTCCACTTTGCTGATTGGAGCGGTGGCGGGGATACAGATCAGAGAGGAAATATGATTTTTGGCAGCAGCCAATGCGACGCCTTGAGCATGGTTGCCAGCAGAACAGGCGATGACTCCCTTTTCTTTTTCAGCGGGGGTCAGCTGCGAAATTTTATAATAAGCTCCGCGGACTTTAAAAGAACCTGTTACCTGAAGATTTTCAGTTTTAAGATAAACACTGCAGTTTTCGCCGATCTGGGGGGCGGGAATCAAATCGGTTTTTCGAGCGATTTCCCGCAGAACAAAGGCGGCGTGATAAACATTATCAAGTGTAAGCATAGGCTGTGTGAGCATGGATTTGCTCCTCCTTTTTGGTCGAATGATGAAATGAATTTTAGCGTGTTTACTTTTTATTTAGACATTGCCATAGAGCCCGTACGGAGAATTTTTAAAATTTGGTAGGGCGTGTAAAGTTCGATAAAAGAGTTAATTGTAGAAGCGTCCCCGGTAAGTTCCAAAATCATGGAATTCGGTTCCACATTCAAAATGTTTGCATGAAATACGTTCGCAATTTCTACCAGACGTTCGCTGCTTTTTGGGGTGCGTTTCACTTTGAGAAGCAAATGCTCGCGGATAATCGTATTGTTGCGGTCCAGAACGGTAACTTCTTGGATATCGATCAGCTTGCTGACCTGTTTATCTACCTGACGGACGATTCGGTCATCTCCGGAGACAACGATCAGGATCCGCGAATAATCGGTGTCTTCCGTTTGGCAGGCAACAATCGAAAGAATATTGTAGCAGCGTCGGCTGAAAAGACCCGCAATTCGGAGCAGGACCCCCGGATTGTTTTTTGCAAGGATAGAGAGCACATATTCTTTGTCGCCGCTTTGCTTTTTGTCGTACATGATCTTTCCTCCTTACATTTCCAGCATCGGTTCTTCCGCAGAGGCTCCGGCAGGAACCATCGGCAGCACGTTAACATCTTTATCGATCCAGCAGTCGATCAGAACAGGCCCTTTTTCTGCGAGTGCTTTTTTAAGGATCGGTTCCACTTCGTCTTTTGTGTGAATTCGATAAGCTTTGACGCCAAATGCTTCTGCCAGTTTACAAAAATCGGTATTGTGATCGAGAGTTGTCTGAGAGAAATGATTGTGATAAAAGAGTTTCTGCCATTGCCGCACCATGCC
>DIQY01000065.1:3560-12421 GCA_002424295.1 Ruminococcaceae bacterium UBA5450
GCGCCGAGACCAAATCCCATGGTACCTAAGCCTCCGGAACTGATAAACTGGCGGGGACGATGAAAGCGATAGAATTGTGCCGCCCACATCTGGTGTTGCCCAACTTCTGTCGCAATAATTGCATTGGAGGAAGTTAATCGATCCAGCGTTTCGATCAGCTCTTTCGGGGTAGGGAGTTCCGGAGTGGGGGAAGACTGAGAGAGCGGATACTGCTTTTTCCAAAGAGCTGTCTGCTCCATCCACTTCTGATGATCTTGTTGAGGGAGAAGCTTTAAAAGCTTGCGCAGAATTTTTTTAGCGTCTCCCTTCATCTTGAGATCACAGTCGATATTTTTATTGAATTCGGCGGTATCAATCTCAATTTGCAGGATCGGACAATGCTGTGCAAAAAGTTTGGAGTTGCATGAAACCCGATCGGAAAATCTAGTTCCAACGGCAACAAAAAGATCACAGTTTTTTAATGTCTGGGCGCTGGCTTTTGTTCCGTGCATTCCAAGAAGACCTAGATAACGGGGGCTTTTCGCATCCATTCCGCCCTGACACATCAGAGAGGAAGCGACCGGCGCATCGAGAAGATCAGCGAAAGCCCGCGCTTCTTTAGAAGCTCCTGCCGAGATGACCCCGCCGCCAAGATACAAAAAGGGACGCCGACTTGTTTTTAGCATGTCGAGTGCTTCATAGAACCGTTCATCGGTTGGAGAATTTCCTTTGGGCGCGGGCAGCGGAGAGCATTTTTCATAGTCATAAAGCTGAGCCGTCACGTCCTTTGGAATATCCACCAGAACGGGACCGGGCCGCCCGGTTGTTGCAATCTGAAAGGCCTGCCGCGTAACATCGGCCAGATCTTCAATGTGTTTTACCAGAAAATTATGCTTTGTTACCGGCATCGTGATTCCGGTAATATCCACTTCCTGAAAGGAATCCAGCCCCAAAAGTTCAACATTGACGTTTCCGGTGATTGCCACCATCGGAACGGAATCCATATAGGCGGTAGCAATTCCGGTGACGAGATTGGTAGCGCCCGGACCGGAAGTCGCGATGCAGACACCAGGTTTTCCTGTAGAGCGGGCATAACCGTCAGCAGCATGGGCGGCACCCTGTTCATGTGCAGTACGAATATGGTGGATTCGATCCTGATATTCATAAAGCGCATCGTAGATGTTGAGAACGGCGCCGCCTGGATAGCCAAATACCGTATCAACGCCCTGTTCCAGCAGACATTCCATGAGAATTTGCGCACCAGTCAGTTTCATAAGTTGGACCCCTTTCTTTTCTTCCGCTCTAAAAGCCGGTATTTTTTACTGTAAAAAAATAAAGAGCCGTCTCTGTTCCCGAAAAATTCAGGAAACAGAGGCGGCTCTGTTTTTTCAGATACCACGGTACCACTCTGCTTTATCACAAAAGGTTTTGTGACCTCATACGCATCGGAGTTAGGATAACTTTAAAATGCGTTTTCCGATAACGGGGAAGTCCGGACGTCACTTACTGACAAAAATTGTGTTCAGCCGTCTGCTCAAGGGGGATGATTCAGAAATATGCTCCTGACGCCTTTCACCAAATAGCGTCTCTCTGTGAGGAATTCATACTAGAAACTTTGTCCCTATCATTGCATTTGAAAAATTATATTTGTTTTATCTTATGAGCTTTTTGAAAAAAAGTCAATGCTTTTTCCAAAAAATTTACTGCTTTAAAGTAAAAAACGCAAGTTGACTAAAAAATAAGGAATCAAATGGGATGGACACTGTGCATTCGTACAAAATGAATGAATTATGCAAAAAGATTCTTGCATAATCACGATGACAGTGCTATGCTTTGAGACAAATCAAATTAAAAAAAGGCATGGATCAGGATATGACCTGCTCTTTTGAGCACACAGAGAACCGTTATTTGGTGAAAGACGGTGGCAGAAAAAGAGAAATGGCCCTCACCTGCGAGCTGTTTCGGTGAATTGGAAAGTAGCCGAAGCCGGAATACCCACCGTTAAAAGGGAACCCCTTAGCGGGAAAAGCGGTCGTTTAAAAGACGACAAACAGAGTGGTACCGCGGAGAAAATTCAAAACCTTCGCCTCTGATTAAAAAATCAGAGGCGGGGGTTTTTTTATATAGCATAGAAGAAAACTTGAGGGACTTTTTGAGGAAAAGGGGAGATCACAGATGAACGCACTTATCATCGTAGCAATTTCGATCGTCGTGCTGGGCGGTGGGTATTTGCTGTACGGCCGATGGTTGGCCAAAACTTGGGGAATTGATCCCAATGCAAAAACACCGGCTTATGAAAAAGAAGACGGCGAGGATTACATTCCCACCAACAGCTTGGTTGTATTTAGTCACCAGTTTAGTTCGATTGCGGGTGCAGGTCCAATCACAGGCCCAATTATTGCCTGTATGTTTGGCTGGCTGCCGGCGCTGCTCTGGATTTTAATCGGCGGTGTATTTTTCGGAGCAGTACAGGATTTTACTTCCATGTATGCTTCGGTAAAGACAAAAGGCAAGACGATTGGTTCTATTATCGAAAATTATATCGGGAAAACCGGCAAAACACTGTTTCTGATTTTTGAATGGCTTTTCAGCCTGTTGGTTATTGCAGCCTTTGCGGATATGGTTGCTGGCACGTTTAGCGGTTTTGAGGCCGATACCGGTGCCAAGATTTATGCCAACGGCGGCACAGCTTCCATGACAATGCTTTTTATTTTTGGTGCGGTAATTTTTGGATTTTTCATGAAATATGCAAAGCCAAAGGGTGGCATTATGGCGGCTTGCGGGATTGTTTTTACAGCCGTTTTGATGCTGATCGGCCTTAATTTTCCCCTTTATGCGGACAAGGGGACATGGCTTGCAGTGATCTTTGCGTATCTGTTTATTGCTGCTGCATTGCCTATGTGGGTAATGATTCAGCCTCGTGATTATCTCAGCACGTTTTTGCTTCTGACCATGATCGCCGGCGCAGTGATCGGACTTCTTGTAATGCATCCTTCCATCAATCTGCCGGTAGTGACCAGCTTTAATGTGAATGGGAAAATGCTTTTCCCAATGCTGTTTGTGACGATCGCCTGTGGTGCAGTTTCCGGATTCCATAGCTTGGTTTCTTCCAGCACCAGCAGCCGTCAGATCAAAAATGAAAAAGATATGCTTCCGATCGGCTATGGCGCTATGCTGCTGGAATCTTTGCTGGCGGTTGTTGCACTTTGTGTCGCAGGTGCCGCTGCAGATCCGATCACGCATGCAGCTGCTCAGGGAACTCCATTTGCAATTTTCTCCAGAGGAGTTGCAAGCTTCCTCGTGCAGATTGGCATGCCGCAGGACGCCGCAATGTGTGTCATGAATATGGCAGTTTCGACCCTGGCACTTACCAGTCTTGATGCAGTTGCCCGTATTGGCAGAATTGCCTTCCAGGAACTGTTTGGCGAAGGTAGTTCTTCCGTAGCAAAATTCCTGAGCAATAAATATATTTCTACGATTATTACGCTTGCTTGTGGCTGTGTCCTGAGCCTTGGCGGTTATAACAATATTTGGCCGCTGTTTGGTTCTGCAAACCAGTTGCTCGCAGCTTTGGTGCTTATCAGCCTTGCGGTGTTCCTCAAATGTACGGGACGCCAGGGTTGGATGCTCTATGTACCGATGTTTGTAATGCTGGCGGTTACTTTTACCGCTCTGGTACAGTCGATCATCTCGATTGTTGTCAAACTCGGTTCCAGTAATTTTGTTTTCATGACCGATGGTCTCCAGCTGATTGTGGCGGTCTTGCTGGTTGCCCTTGGTATTATGGTAGCGGCCTCTTGTCTAAAGACACTCTTTGGAAAAAAAGGAAATTCAGAGAAAGCTACTTCTGATACAGCGGTCTGAAAAATAGCTTGAGGGTTTTATAAAACGTTGAAAAAGTGCCTGATGGATTGATTCCATCAGGCACTTTTTCGATGATAAAATAAAATTTTAAAAATATTATCTTATTATTTTAATTTTTCTTTTTACGAAGTAATAGAATACAGAGCAGAGCAATCAGCGCACCGGCGCCAACCATTGCAGCGCCGGATAAAAAGGCTGGAAACTGATTTTGGAAAAAAGAAGAAGAATTTTTGCGGCCGGAACCAGAATCAATGGTGTAAGATTCATCTTCGGGATCTCTTGATGAAGTGGAGCGTTTTACACTTGTTCCCGTCGATTTTTTGGAGGAGCCTTTTTTGACAGTGCCGCCGGTTCTGGCTGCGGCTCCCGTTTTTGTTTCAGAGGCGCATTCCGAGCGGGATACCTGTACCTGGTATTCGGAAGAATGTTTTCCGTCTGCAGATTTTACGGTTACCCGGACGACTGTCGTACTTCCGGCAGTCCCTAAAGTATGGCGATTAACTGTAATTTTACTTCCTTCTTCTGCACTCTGTGCAGAAAACCAAATCTCATTTTCGTCTGTAGGAACGGTTGCTTCGTATTCCAGATGCTCTGGAGAAAAGTCGGGAGAAAGAGAAACCCCTTCCGGTTTGGTGACCGAAAGATCTTGCAGAAGCGGATCAGAATCATCAACGTCAGTACTGTTGGAACTGTTCACGATGGGAATCGATAAGTCTTGTTGGGTGTCTAAATTAAGTGACTGAGCAGAAAAATCGCAAACCTCACTGATTGACAGGGAAAATGGAAAAGATTCGCCTTCATTCACCGTATCTTTTACGCGAAAATGGTAGGTGGCAATTGTGCCGGGAAGGACAGAAGCAACACCATCTTCTACATCGCAGGCATAGATACACTGCAAAGGGGAGCCGTTCCCAACGAAAAATTCGTTTTGGGTGATGCCTTTTGAAAGAGTTACGCCCTCATAGGAAAAAGCATCTTCGTCAAAAGAAAAGCTTGCCCGAAAAGCTGCCGGAGATTCTTTTGATGGAGCCGCCTGCAGCAAAATTGAAAAAGCTCCGCCAGGACAGGCTGAACCTTTTTCACAAATAGAAAAAGGGGTCATTTCAGCCGCCCGGGCGGAGACACCAGCCAGACAGAATACAATTCCAATTAAAAGAATTCTGATTTGGATTCGTTTTTTCATAAATAGGATCTCTTTATTGTAAAAGATTCAAGTGGGAACAGAAACATGCTGTTCATGGCTTTGCTCCCGAACCAGTCTCTTTTGAAGAACTTCAAGTCGAAAACGATTATAGCGCTGAATAATAATAAAAGGCCATGTTCCAAGAAAAAGAGGAATAGAAATGGTAATAGAAACCAGCGGTGTATTCAGCCAAATAATCGGGATTAAGCAAAATCCGCCGAGAGTATGCATCCACTCGCCACGACAAGTTTCTAAAATAAAACGGTCTATATATTCCAAAGTTAGGGCGTTGCCTAGAGAACGCTTGGAAAATCCACCATTGGAAATAAACTGAGGAAGACAATCTTTCCAGTCCTGAATTTTTAAGTGGGACCGGTACCAACGACCGTTTTGTTCCCATTTTCGCGGTTGATAAAGGGTGCGCCGAGCATCAAAAAGGGAATCAGGAAGATGCTGGCATGCGAATACAGTAATCCCTTGCCATAAGCCAATCAAAAGCAGATTGTTTATCAGCATTTTGAGAAAAGGCATCTCTCGAAACAAAGCGTTCTGTCGCCCCCTTTTTTAGCTGTAATGCTATTAATTGCAGCTTTTGCGTGTGCTAAATAGTATAATACATTTTTAGGATTTCTACAAGAGAAAACGTATTTTTTGATTTATTTTGCTTCGTTTCTAGCCTCATTATAAAAATTTTAAAAAAGAATGAATTTCTGTTTTTACGAAAGAATAAAAACAAAAAACAAAGTTAAAAAAGGTCCCAAAAAATTCGAGCTTATTTCGGATTTACTGCGTTGACTTTTATATAATCAGCGTATTATACTGAATTTAATTTTAAAATTACTCAGCAACGACTTTGTTTTTTGCATTATTTTTAAATTCACTTAAAAAAACAAAGTGAACGGTCAAAAGAGAAATAAAACAGGAATGGTTTGTTTGAAAGGGGTTTTTATGATGAGTACAGTTCCGGAGTTATTCGGTACACTGGTCTTTAATGATTCGGTTATGAAAGCAAGGCTGCCCAAAGATACCTATCAAGTTTTAAAAATGACCCGCGAAAATGGAAAGCCATTAGATCCTCAGGTGGCAAATGTGGTAGCGAACACCATGAAGGATTGGGCAGTAGAAAATGGCTGCACCCATTTTACACATTGGTTTCAGCCGATGAATGGCATTACCGCGGAAAAGCATGATAGCTTTATTTCTCCGGTGGCAGGCGGAAAAGTAATTATGGAGTTTTCCGGCAAGGAGTTGATCAAAGGGGAGCCGGATGCAAGTTCCTTCCCGAACGGCGGCCTGCGATCCACCTTTGAAGCGCGTGGATATACTGCTTGGGATCCCACCAGTGATGCATTTATCAAGGATGGCAGCCTTTGTGTCCCCACTGCTTTTTGCTCTTATGGAGGGGAAGCGCTTGATAAAAAGACACCGCTTTTGCGTTCCATGAATGTCATTAATGAGCAGGCTCTGCGGATTTTACGGCTGTTTGGGGATCAAAAGACACAGCGTGTGAATGTAACCGTGGGTGCGGAACAGGAATATTTTCTAATTGATCGAAAATTGTTTGAAGAGCGTGAAGATCTTATTTGTACCGGACGTACACTTTTTGGTGCAATGCCACCAAAAGGGCAAGAGATGGAAGATCATTATTTTGGCGTTATTAAGCCGCGGGTCTCTGCCTTTATGAAAGATTTGGATGAGGAATTGTGGAAATTGGGGATTCTTGCAAAAACGAAACATAACGAAGTTGCCCCCGGGCAGCATGAGTTGGCCCCGATCTTTACAACTGTGAATGTAGCAACCGACCAGAACCAGTTGACAATGGAAATCATGAAAAAAGTTGCGGCAAAGCATGGGCTTTCCTGTCTGCTGCACGAAAAGCCATTTAATGGGGTGAATGGTTCCGGCAAACACGACAACTGGTCGTTGAGCACCGACCGCGGGGTCAATCTTTTGGAGCCTGGGGATTCTCCGCGGACGAATGCACGCTTTTTGCTGTTTTTAACCGCAATTATTGAAGCGGTGGATACGCATCAGGACCTTTTGCGTCTTTCCGTTGCAAGTGCAGGGAACGATCATCGCCTTGGCGGAAATGAAGCACCACCGGCAATTATTTCGATTTTTTTGGGGAATCAGCTTACCGAAGTTTTGGATTCCATTGAAAAGAAAGAGGAATATAAGGAAAGTCAGGGTAAATCTGTTTTGACAATTGGCGTGGATGTATTGCCCAATTTGCCGAAAGACGCGACCGATCGTAATCGTACTTCTCCTTTTGCATTTACCGGAAATAAGTTTGAGTTTCGTATGCTTGGGTCTACCGTTTCTATCGGCTGTCCAAATATGATTTTGAATACCATCGTTGCTGATGTGCTTTGCAAATATGCGGACCGGCTGGAAAAAGCGAAAGATTTCAACTACGAATTGGAGCATTTGATTCGTCATGCGTATCGGGATCATAAGAAGATCATTTTTAACGGCGACGGATATACCGATGGATGGGTAAAAGAAGCTGAAAAGCGCGGATTGCTGAATCTAGCGACTACAGCTGATTGTATGCCTCTTTACAAAAAAGAAGAGAACATTAAGCTGTTTGAAAAATATGGAGTTTTGTCTCGTATGGAGGTTTGTTCCCGCTGCGAGATTCAGATGGAAAATTATAATAAACAGCAGCATATCGAAGCTCTGACAATGGAAGATATGATTCAAAAGCAGATTTTTCCTGCAATGTGCAGCTATATGAAGATGCTTTCCGAAGAAATCTCTCTGAAAAAGCAGATCGGAGCAGGAATTTCTTATGAGGTAGAGGAAACTTTGGTCAAGAAACTTTCGAGTTTGTCAGTAGAACTTTTCCATGAGTTGGAGGCTTTGAAGACAGCAGTTGCCGGGGAGCAGAAAATTACGGATGTAGAAAAGCTTTGCCGATATTGTGCAGATGTACTTTTGGTGCAGATGGAAAAAACTCGAGCAGTTGCCGATCAGATAGAACCGTTAGTTGGTAAGACCTATTGGCCCTATCCATGCTATGGGGATCTTTTGTTTTCCGTAAATTAAATAAACTCATTTTATTCATAAAAGAGAGAATACAAAGCCAAAAAACGACTTTGTATTCTCTTTTTTTATTCTTTTAAAGGGTGATGAAATCCAGCTTTCCCGGGGAAAATTCTTTTTGGATTTTTTCTTGAAAAGTAGAAGGCGGCATATGCATATATTCTTTAAACGCTTTTGCAAAATGGGATTGGTCATAATAACCACAGTCCTGTGCAACATCGACAATGGACATTGCTGGGTGTTCAATCATTGTTCGCAGTGCATTTTGAAAACGGATATTCGCCAAAACTGTTTTAGGGGCAAGCCCTACATGTTCTGTAATCACTTTTTGAAGATATCGGGCACTGTAGCCGGTTTGTTCTTGCAGTTCAGAAATTCGGATATTGCCGTGCTGCATCAGAGCATCATGCATCATCTTTTGGATTAAAGAAGAAGTTTCCCGCTGCTTTGTACGGTTTTCCCATTGAAGAATAAAATTTCGTAGATATTTGATGCGCTGCTCAAAAGTTTCGGAGTATGTCATTTGCTCTAAAATGGACCCCGGCTGCAGAAGATCATCCAATGGAATTTCTGTATCTGCAAGTTCATTGCTGGGAATTCCAAAAATTCTGGTAAATTCACCTGGAAAAAAATTGGCAGGCAAAAACTTGCAGCATTCCATAAAGGGGAACTTTTTTGCTTTGATTTAATGCGCCACAACAAATAGCACATGGATTGTTTGGATCTGTAGAAAATAAAATTCCAACCAGACCAATTCCAGGAACACAACTTAATCCATCTGCTTTACCGG
>DIQY01000065.1:12529-13064 GCA_002424295.1 Ruminococcaceae bacterium UBA5450
ATGGATTGTTTGGATCTGTAGAAAATAAAATTCCAACCAGACCAATTCCAGGAACACAACTTAATCCATCTGCTTTACCGGTATTCTTTAGCTCATGCACAACCGCAATGGGTGTGCCGTTATTTCCTTCGGCCAAAAAAGGCTTTTATGGCTTTTTTCTGCATCCCAAAACGGTTGAACGGATACCATTGTACTGAAATCCGTTCTATTTTTGTCCATAGTGCTCCTCCTTAGTTCTCCTGCTTTAAAATTGACGTAAATATGTTCTGATCTTTACAAGTTTTTGTGGATTTCACATGATATTATGGTGGAACGATAGACATAAAACAGATATACCTTATAAAAAAATTGTACAAATCAGTGATTTTATAAGGAATTTTGGAATCTTGATTTCATTATAAACGCGGATTTGTCAGACGTCAACTTAAGATTGGAAATTTTATGTGAGATCAAAAACAGCCACTTTGGTACGGCGGTTGTTTTGATAGTTTTGATAGATAGAAGAAAAAATGAAGGAGGATGTATATGGTTACTA
>DIQY01000080.1 GCA_002424295.1 Ruminococcaceae bacterium UBA5450
CCGGAACTGACCATTGAGAAAGCCCGCACCAAAATGCCGGTTCGTTTTGATCTTTTGCAGGAAGGCCCCTGCAAAATGGACGGATGTCTCTTTGGCATTGATGAAAAAACCGGGCGCTGCCTTTCTGCAGAGCGAATTGAGCTCACTTAAAAGTGTTTTATCTTTTACACATATTGTCCCATCACAGCGGAAAAGATTCAGGTTGAATCCATTTATCGATTGTGATATAATATTGGATATTAAAAGCATGGAAGCGGTCTGAACCGCCTTATGAAGAGGAGTGTCGATATGATCAACGGAACTGATCTTCGCAACGCTATGATTTCAGCTGCGAACAATATCGCAAAGCATAAATCCAGCATTGATAAACTGAATATTTTTCCGGTCCCAGATGGAGATACCGGAACTAATATGTCTATGACTATCGGAAACGCTGCCGCTGAACTTGAAAAAGTAAAAGAAGAAAAAACAGCCGGTGAAGTGGCCCACATTGCAGCAAGTGCCCTATTGCGTGGTGCCCGTGGAAATTCCGGAGTCATTCTTTCTTTGCTTTTCCGTGGGTTCTCAAAAGGAACGGAAGGAATGGACACGCTTGGCGGAAGCGATTTTGTCAATGCACTGGGAATGGGTGTGGAAGCTGCCTATAAGGCAGTTATGAAACCCGCTGAAGGAACAATTTTAACCGTCTCCCGTGTTGCCTGCGAAAAGGGAAAAGCTGCCGCAGCAATCGATGATGATCCGGTTTATGTATGGAGTGCCGTTTGTAAAGGCGCTGCAGAAGCTCTGGAAAATACGCCTGAACTTTTACCGGTCCTTAAAAAAGCCGGTGTCGTGGATGCAGGCGGAAAAGGGCTTTGCTACATTTTTGAGGGTATGATGAGTGTTTTTCGTGACGGCGTCATCATTGAAAATGATGGGGACGAAGAAGAAAAAAATGCTGCTGCTACTTTAAGCGATGATTTCTTCCGCAATGCTGCTGCTGAGTTTGATCAGGAAATTCACTACACTTATTGCACTGAATTTATTGTCGGGCGTAATCCTGAAGTTCAGAAAGATCCGGAAGAACTTCGTACTTTCCTCGAAACCATGGGCGATTGTGTTGTAGTGGTTTCAGACGATGAGATCATCAAAGTTCATGTGCATACAGAGGATCCCGGAAATGCTCTGGAAGCTGCTCTCGTCTTTGGTCAGCTGCTGACTGTAAAAGTTGACAACATGAAAGAACAGCATCGCAAAGCACAGGCAACAGAAGCTGCTAAAAAAGAAGAGCTTGAAAAAGAGGGACTAAAGTCTGCAGAACCTACGGAACAAATCGGATTTATTTCTGTAGCCGCAGGGGAAGGACTAGCAACTCTCTTTAAGGATCTTGGATGCACTCACGTTGTGAGCGGCGGCCAAACGATGAACCCCAGTACAGAAGATATTCTGGAAGCTATCAAAGCAACTCCGGCAAAAAATGTCATGATTCTGCCGAATAATAAAAATATTATTATGGCTGCTGAACAGTGCATTCCACTCATCACCGACCGTAAAGTCATTGTTTTGCCTACTCGTACGATTCCGCAGGGGCTTTCTGCCATGCTTTCTTATGATCCGGAAGCCACTACGGAAGAAAATTCCGTTAAAATGATGGAAGCTGCCGGGAATGTGAACACCGGCATGGTCACTTTTGCTGCTCGTGACAGTGAGTTTGGCGGCCATAAAATGAAACAGGGTGACATTCTTGGACTTGAAAATGGCAAGATGAAGTTTATTGAAAAAGATTACGTTCATACTTGCAGCAAGTTGACCCGCTCCATGGTGAATCGTGCTACCTCCTTTATCACTGTTATCTACGGTCAGGATGTAACCGAAGAACAGGCCAATGACGCCTATACCCGCATTAAATCTCATGTAAGTTCCGATATTGAAGTTACTTTAGTCAACGGTGGTCAACCGGTTTATTACTTTATCATTTCAGTTGAATAATTCCAATTGAAAACCACCGAAAAGGTTGGGGTTTTTCGTGTCTCTTTTTTCGGTTTCAATTACAAATTTAAAAGGCGTCGGCAAAAAGCGTGCTCCTCTTTTCCAAAAAATTGGAGTGCTTTCTGTCGGCGCTTTATTGCGTCTTTATCCACGTACCTACGAAGACTGGAACCATCGTTCCACCATTTTTGAGACTGTTCCAGGGACTGTCTGTGCCATTCGGGCAACAGTTTCTTCAATTGGCTCTCCCGTTCGGACTCATGGCGGAATGATTCTGATTAAAGGTACTGCAGAAGATGAAACCGGCATTTTGAATCTTACTTTTTTTAATAATCCCTATATCCCGCACTTACTGATTCCTGACAGCACCTACATTTTTTACGGAAAAGTAACGGAAAATTTCGGGCACAAAGAAATGGCTTCTCCTGCATTCCTTTTAGAAGGACGCTGTACAGGGCTTCGGCCAATCTATCCGCAGACAAAGGGACTTACCAGCCGTATGATCGAAAATGCAGTCCGCGAAGCTTTGCGTTTGCTACCGGAAACGATCAAAGATCCGCTTCCTTCTTCTCTACGCAAAGAAGAAGGGCTTTGCTATCTGCGGTTTGCTCTCGAAAACATTCATTGCCCCAAAGACACCGAATCAATGGAAACCGCCCGCAGACGGCTGATTTTTGAAGAACTTCTTGTGCTGCAGCTGGGGCTTCTTTCCATGAAAAGCCACACCCGCGAAAAGAGCAAATTTTGTGTCAAAGCTGAATACACAAAGGAATTTTGGAACCTTCTTCCCTTTTCCCCCACCAATGCACAAAAACGTGCCGTAGAAGAATCCATTGCGGACCTAATGAGCGGAAACCCGATGAATCGTCTGATTCAAGGCGACGTTGGCAGTGGTAAAACCGTTGTTGCAGCAGCGCTTTGCCATACGATGGCGAAAAATAAGATTCAATCGGCACTGATGGTCCCGACTGATATTCTCGCTCATCAGCATTTCGCTTCGCTTTTTCCCCTTCTCGGAAAATGCGGAATCCGTGTTGGCCTTTTGACCGGCTCGATGAAAGCAAAAGAAAAACGAGAAATAAAATCCGCCCTGCTTTCGGGAGAAATTGATGTTCTGATCGGCACCCATGCAATTCTTACGCAGGATGTGCAGTTCCAAAATCTCGGTCTTGTGATCACGGACGAACAACACCGGTTCGGCGTTCGGCAGAGGGCAGAACTTGCGGAAAAATCAAAAGGCACCCATGTGCTTGTCATGAGCGCAACGCCGATTCCGCGGACACTGGCGCTTATTATTTACGGAGATCTGGATCTCTCGGTTATTGACGAGCTTCCTCCCGGCAGGCAAAAAATCAAAACCTTCTGGATTACTGGAGACAAACGCCAACGTGCATTTGGCTTTCTCGAAAAGCAAGTAAAGCTTCATCGGCAATGCTATGTGATCTGCCCCATGATCGAGGACGGAAGCGAAAAAGCCAGCGTTACAGAATATGCAAAAAAGCTTAAGAAAGAGCTTCCTTCCTGCCGAATCGGCTCTCTCCACGGACGAATGAAAGCGACAGAGAAAGACAAAATCATGGAAGATTTTTCTGCTGGAAACCTTGATATTCTCGTCTCAACAACCGTTGTCGAAGTCGGCGTAGATGTGCCGAATGCGACCGTTATGCTGATTGAAAATGCGGAACAGTATGGGCTTTCACAGCTGCATCAGCTGCGTGGACGAGTTGGGCGCGGCAAATTTCAGTCCTATTGTATTTTGATTTCCGACGCGCAAAACGATAATGCACAGGCACGAATGAAAGCAATGTGTGAAACACAGGACGGCTTTGAAATTGCCGACCGGGATTTAAAGCTGCGTGGCCCCGGAGACTTTTTTGGAGATCGGCAGCACGGTCTTCCCCAATTAAAGATTGCCGACATCAACACTGATTTGGCAGTTCTAAAGCGAACGCAAACGATTGCCCGCTCTCTTTTAGCAGAAGACCCTGAGCTTAAAAATGAAGATCACCGCGGTCTTTGCGCAGAGGTGCGGCTTCTTTTTCAATCTCTTGAGTCTTCTTAACCTTCATCAAAAATCATAAAAACGGATTGCCAAAAACTTTCGGCAATCCGTTTTTTAATTCTTATAAAGTTTTTACACGCAGAGTTCCTGTTCCATCGGAAAGTTTCCCGACTCTTACCTGCAGAGGGATCGCACTCTCTAATTCGGTCACATGAGAAATGATTCCTACCGTTCTGCCGCTCTGCTGAAGGCGCAAAAGCGCATTCATAGCGGTATCCAGCGTCTCCTGATCCAAACTTCCGAAACCCTCATCAATAAAAATGGAATCCAGACGGACACTGCCGGAAGTACTCTGCACCACATCGGAAAGTCCAAATGCCAACGAAAGAGACGCTAGAAAAAGTTCTCCGCCGGAAAGCGTTGCCACTTCCCTTGCCCCGCCTGCCGCGGCATCCAGAACGCGTAAATCAAGCCCGCCCCTTGCATTTCCATTGCTTTCTTCTGTTGCTCGAATCAGCTGATAACGGTTTCCGGAAAGATCAGCAAAAAAGAGATTTGCACTCTGCAGAATTTCGTCCAGCATCACGCCCAATACAAAATTCTGAATGGGTATTTTCATCGCAGAATCCCCGGAAAGCAATTTAGCAAGGCGGCTTACTCTCGCGTACTGCTCCTGAAGCTTTTCGCCCTGTGATTCCAACTGTTTTAACTGTTCCAAAGACTTTTCTGCACTCTGCAGCCGTTCCTGTGCAGCACCCTTTTGAGCTGAAAGTTCAGCAACATGATCCTGCGCTTCTTTTCGCGTCTGTCCAATCGCTTCAACATTCGGGCGCTCTGCCTGCTCCCCATAAGCCATATGATATGCTTCTAGTGCCCTGCGGTCTGTTTCCTGCGCATTCAGGAACGCCTTTTTAGCACTTTCCAGTGAAGCTGCCGCTGCTGCCATTGAGCGCTGTGCCAGCTGCAGCCGCTCCGTGATCTCCTTTTCCATCTTTTCACAGTCAAAGACCGATCTTTCTATTTTCTCCAGAACGGATTTTAATTCTGCTGCCGAAGAATTTCCCTGTACCGTTTTAGAAAGTTCCTCAATCTTTGCTTCTTCTGCCGCCAAAGACTGCCCCAGTAGATTCTGTGCCTTTTCTGCCAGCTGCACCTGATCCCGGGCTTTTTCCCGTTCCTGCTCCAGCAGTTTTAATTTTTTGCGCGCTTTTTCAAGCTTTTCTACAGTCTCTTCGGTCTCCTTCCGGCGCTTTATGAGTACCTGTAGAATCAGCGAAGGCTCTGCAGGAATCGGGTGCTCTAAAGAGCCACAGACCGGACATGGTTTTCCCTTTTCAAGATGAATCGCTACCGCCGCCGCTGCATTTTTGTTGATCTCCTGCTCTATCTGAGCTGATAAGGACGGCAAAGAAGAAGCCGTCTCACTAATTTCTTCAATGTAAGCATTTCCTTTTTCACATCTAGCCGAGGTTTCATTCCATTCTTTTTCCGCTGCTTCTTCTACTCTTCTCTGCTCTTCCACCTGCTTTTTTAACTGCCGGCAATGCTCCTTAACGGACTGCAGTCTGTTGACCCCTTCCAGAGCCATCCGAAAACTGCCTCGCTTTTCCCTCAAAGAATCCGCCTTTTTCTTTGCTTCGTCTGCCTTTGGTAAAAAAGCTTCTGCCTGTTTCTTTTCCTCCGCCGCATTTTTCGCCCGCTGAGAAGATTCTTCCTGCTCTTTGCGGCAGCTAATCAACATTTTTTGGGAAGTATCCAAGGCAGCTGCCATTTGATATGCACGATTCTGCCTCTCAAGTTCTGTCTGCACTTTTTCATGTTCTTTAATTAATTCACTGATCTTAATTCTCTGATTTTTACAGAAATTTTCCAGTTCTTCCCCGCTAGAAGAAGATTCCCGTTCCAAAATAGAATTTTTAGATGCTAAATTTTCTCCTGCTTCCCGAGAAAGTGTACGTTCCTTATCTCTCATTCTCTGCGTCAAAACTTTCCATTTTCCCGCATGAAAAAGGGTCTGCAGCAAGGAAGCTTTTTTCATAGAATTGGACATTAAAAGCCGCAGAAAATCCCCCTGCGGCAACACTACAACTTGAGAAAACTGCTCGCAGCTCAATCCCAAAAGCTTTTCCGCCCATTCCCGAATCGTCTTGTCGGAACCAGATTCCAGGAGTTTCCATTCTCCCGTATTATCTTTTTCCCAGCACTCGTTTGTCTCTTTAATTTTTTCCTCTCCGGTACCGCGCCCGGCATAATGCTTCTGCTCACGATAAAATTTATAGATTTTCCCCGAAAGAGCAAACGTAAACTCCACAAATGTTTCTTCTTTCATCGCGGCAGAAAGACTGCGCATACTGTCCCAGCTGCGTTGCCCTCCGGTTGCTTTTCCATAAAGTGCAAAGCACATCGCATCCAAAATCGTTGTCTTTCCGCCGCCGGTATTTCCGGTAATCAAAAACAGCGGATGTTCCCCGAGGCTTTCAAAGTCAAGACTTGTTTCGTGCAGATAGCAGCCGAATGCTTTCATACGCAAAAAAAGTGCTTTCATTCGGCTTTCTCCCCCTCTTCTTCCAAATCTATACGAAGCATTTTCTGAATTAGTTTTTTATCTTCCTCGTCTGCCTCTATTCCGCAAATTTGTTTCATAAACTCTTCAAAAATCATCAAATCGTCCGCTCTGTGATGAATTTGTTCCCGTAATTTCTGATTATCTCCTTCCCCCTTGGAAAGAAGCCATTGACTCGAAAGCCCAAGAAGGTTTGGATAATAGGGTCGCAGCTGATCAAGAGGCAGATAAACTGGTTTTGTATCACAAAGCTCGGCAAAAAGATAATCTTCGCTTGGATTTTCTTTGGCATCTTGCAAAAGCTCTTCAAATTTCCCCGAAATCACCCGGACTTTTTTCGGCGGGCAAACTGGAATCTCCGTAACCTCTTGTCCTCCATCTTTCCATTCCACCATAGTCACCGATTTTTTTTGATTTGCCTCATCAAAAGAGTAGGTAAGCGGCGAACCGGAATATCGTCCTTTTCCAGCCTTTTGCGGCCCATGAAGATGTCCCAAAGCCGTATAATCAAATTTTTCGAACAAATCCGTTCCTACCTGTGCACTCCCGCCCACAAATGCCGGACTCTCACTGGCGCCGATCTGTCCTCCTGCCGCGAAGCAATGCGTCACCAGAACATTCACTGCATCTTTTTTTGGCTCTACTTTTTCGATCATCGCACGAAACGCTTCATCCATAGAATGAATTTCTTCCTGTCCCAACAGTTCCCTTATCTGTGCAGGTTCACAGAACGGCAAGGTCCAAAAACAAATTTTTCCTGATGCTGTTGCAAGTTCGATTGGGTGAAAAAGCTCTTCCGGACGAGTTGCCAAAATGATTCCGCTGTCTCTTAAAAGCGTACTCCCAAGAGACAGTCGTTTTGCGCTGTCATGATTTCCTGCAACTGCAATCAACAAAATCCCCATTTTATGAAGCTGCGTATAAAAATCATCCAGCAGCGTAATTGCTTCTACGGGCGGCACCTGCCGATCAAAGAGGTCTCCCGCTACAACAAGGGCATCCGGGCGCTCCCGCTCCAGCAAGGGCAATAAAAACGAATTTAAAAACCATTTCTGATCTTCCAGAAGGGATCTTCCGTATAGGCTCTTTCCAAGATGCCAATCGGCCGTATGCAGAATCTTCATTTGGTTTTTCCTCCATTCTCTCTGAAAAATCCTTGTTTCCTGCTTTCCTTTTTCTCGAAATACTGGTATACTAAATATTATTACTTTTTATTTTATCACATTGGAGGCAAAAGTTCTATGAAGAAACGGAGTTTCCTCCTTCCTGTTTTCATCATTTTTACAGTCCTTTTCTGTACGATCTCAGCAAATGCTGCGTTTTCTCCCGATTTTCAGCCACAAGCGCAGTCTGTTTTAATGATCAATTTGGATACAAATACGACCATCTATTCTAAGCAGCCGGACGCTAAGGTCTATCCCGCCTCTACCACTAAAATTATGACCTACATCATTGCTGCTGAAAATATTCCTGATCTTGATAATACAATGATCACTTTTACGCAGCAAATGTCGGATACTCTCACGGGGTCCGGCAGTTCTCTTGCTGGTTTAAAAGTCGGCGATGTTTTGACCGCTCATGATTTGCTTTACTGCATGATGGTCCCCTCCGGCAATGATGCCGCTGTTGCGCTGGCCACTTATGTCGGCGGCGGAGATATTCAAAAATTTGTCGATATGATGAATCAAAAGGCGCAGGATCTAGGCTGTACCAATACACATTTTATGAATCCCCATGGCCTGCAGGATGAAAACCACTACACAACTGCATCTGATCTCGCAAAGATCGCACAGTGTGCAATGAAGATGAACTATTTTGACGAGATTACAAATACTCTTCGATATACCTTTACCATTAAAGATGGCCCCCGCAAAGGAACTACCTCCTGGGTAGACACCACAAACTTTCTCATTAATCAGAACTTGATTGGTTCCACGGACTATTATTATCAATATGCGCGAGGCATCAAGACCGGACATACTGATGAAGCTGGCTATTGCCTAGTAAGTTCAGCCCGCGCAGAAGGGATCTCCTATCTGTGTGTAATGATGAATACCCAAAGTCCCGGCACAGACAGCAGCGGGGCTGTCATTCACCAAGAGATGCTTGATACCCGTCAGCTATATCGCTGGGCCTACAAGAATTTTCAGCTAAAACAGGTTTTATCCGCTTCGCAGGCAACGATGGAGGTTCCGCTCGACTATGCGTGGAACAAAGATCATCTGCTTCTAAGCCCTGAAACAACGGTATCTGCCATTCTTCCGAACGACGTTGACCCAAGCAACGTAGAAATTGTACCTCAACTACCGGAATCGGTCGCGGCACCGGTAAAACGGGGAGACCAAGTTGGAACAGCGAAGCTGGTTTATAATGGGGAAGACATCGGCTCTGTCAATCTAGTTTCCAGCGAAAGCGTCGATCGCAGCGAATGGGTCCATATTATCACGCTTGCCAAACGAATTGTTACTTCCCGCTGGTTTGTGTTGATCGCCGGTATTTTGGTGGTGC
Organism: Ruminococcaceae bacterium UBA5450; assembly: GCA_002424295.1. Lineage (GTDB taxonomy): Bacteria > Bacillota > Clostridia > Oscillospirales > Acutalibacteraceae > Caproicibacterium. The sequence goes on from DIQY01000080.1 coordinate 9,042, forward strand.
TAATTATCGTCTACATCGTTTTAACACTCCTTAATCATCAAAAGAAAGCTGCAAAACGAAAAGTTCATCGCTACCGTAAAATGTAAATTAGAAATTTTTAAAGTGATTTGATTATGTTTGAAAGGATTTAATTTTCATGAGAATCGAGCATCTGGCACTTTATGCTTTCGACTTGGAACAGATGAGATCGTTTTTTGAAATTTATTTTGAGGCAAACACTTCTAAGCTTTACCACAATACAAAGACCGGATTTAAAAGCTATTTTTTATCTTTTGATGACGGGGCACGGTTAGAATTAATGAATCGCCCTGAACTTTTGCCTAACAAAAATGGCACTGCTTGTCCGGGGCTCGATCACTTGGCTTTTTCAGTTGGGAGCAAAGAAAAAGTTGATCAGCTGACGGCCGTGCTCAAAGAAAACGGTTATCCTACTCTCAGCGGACCTAGGACTACCGGAGACGGCTATTACGAAAGCTGTATTCTTGGGCCTGAACAAATCCGAATCGAAATTACCATTTGAATTTTTAAAACAGTAATTAATTGTTTTTCCTATATTTTTTCAGCAAAAAAGAGGGACTGCAGAAAACCTGCAGTCCCTCTTTAATTTTGCCAAAAGACAAATCTCGTTTTTATGGAAAAGCGAAATTACTTCAGTTCGACTTCAGCGCCAGCCTCAGTCAACTTTGTTTTAATTGCTTCAGCCTCTTCCTTGGAAGCGCCCTCTTTAACAGCCTTAGGAGCAGCATCGACAACAGCCTTTGCGTCCTTCAGGCCAAGTCCGGTAATTTCACGGACAACCTTGATAACAGCGATCTTGCTCTGGCCAACAGACTTCAAAACAACATCAAACTCAGTCTGCTCTTCAGCAGGAGCAGCAGCGGCAGCCGGAGCAGCAGCAGCAGCAACAGGAGCAGCAGCAGAAACTCCGAACTCCTCTTCCAGAGCCTTAACGAGTTCGTTCAGTTCCAGAACGGTCAGGGATTTTACATCTTCAATCAGCTTTGTAACTTTCTCAGACATGATAAATACCTCCAAAATTAAATTTTATAATCATTTTTTATAAAGAGCGTAATTATGCTTCTACGCCCTGCTTTTCTGCAATTGCATTCAGTGCAATTACAAGGGCCTTCATTGTTCCGCTCAACACGGTAACAAATCCGGTAATCGGAGCATTGAGGCTTCCCAGTACTTTCGCAACCAGTTCCTCTTTGCTGGGCAGAGTTGCCAGTTCAGCAACATCGTCCTTGTTTAGAACCTTTCCATCAATGAATCCAGCTTTTACTTTCAGAGTAGCACCTTTATTGTTTTTCTCAAAAGTATAGAGTGTTTTTGCTGCATGGACATAGTCCTTATCGCTCAGAGCGACTGCAGTTGTTCCCTTCAGAACCGGATCAAGACCTTCGATTCCAGCTTCTTTTAAAGCCAGCTTCAAGAGCGTATTTTTGACGACTTTATACTGGTCGCCGCTTTCACGCAATTCTTTACGAAGCTTTGTGTCATCGGCAACAGAAATTCCCTTATAGTCAACGACAACGCCGACACAGGATTTTTTCAGCTGCTCAGCCAGATCTGTTACGACCTGCTGCTTTTCTTCCAGAACCTTCTTACTTGGCAAATGATTTCACCTCCATAAAACGAATCCCGCATTATACAAAAAGCCTTCTCCACATTAACCGCGGAGAAGGCAAATTTACATTTTATACAAATTGTATAAATAAACATATTTGCTTTATCCTCGGCAGGTGGGATTCCCCTTTATGCAAAATGCACCTGCTGTCTTTGAATAAAAAACAGCTTTATTATTTTAACACACGATTTGCCGTATGTCAAGGAGCAAAGATTTATGCACCAAAACGATTGACGTTAAGACGTACGCCGGGGCCCATCGTTGTTGCAATTACGCAAGAACGGATATACTGGCCTTTAGCAGCGGCAGGTTTTGCCTTTACGATTGCACTCATCAAGGCATCAAAGTTCTCCTGAAGCTTCTGGGCACCAAAAGATGCGCGTCCAATCACACAGTGAATGATGTTGGACTTGTCC
>DIQY01000012.1:0-8162 GCA_002424295.1 Ruminococcaceae bacterium UBA5450
AATGGAGGCGGAACATGTGGTGATCCTGGGAATCGATCCCGGCTATGCAATTGTTGGCTATGGTGTTCTGCGGGCCGAGAGAGGACGCTATATCCCATTGGAACACGGAGCAATCACCACCAAAGCAGGCACTCCATTTGGACGCCGCCTACAGATTATCTATCATTCTTTGATGATCATTCTGGAAAAATGGCATCCGGAAGCGGTCGCATTGGAAAAACTTTATTTTCAAAATAACAAGACAACCGCAATCGGAGTTGCGCAGGCGCGTGGTGTAATCCTACTTGCCTGCGAAGAAATGAAAGTGCCAGTTTACGAATATACGCCTATGCAGATTAAAATGGCAGTTACCGGATTTGGAGGCGCAAAAAAGCCGCAGGTCATGGAGATGACAAGGCGCCTCTTGTGCTTAAAAGAGGTGCCGAAGCCCGATGATACGGCCGATGCACTTGCAATGGCGATCACCCACGGACAAGCGGCAGGCAGCGCGCTTAAGAGACAAATGCTGAAGCCGTTTCGATCCTGAACAGAGTGAAATAAGATTGTGGAGGAAGCTTCGTGTTTTACAGTTTAAAAGGAACTTTGATTCATATAGAGCCGGGGATGGCCGTAATTGAATGTGGAGGAGTCGGCTTTGAATGTCGCACCACCCGAAATACAGAGTCTGTTTTGCCTAAAATCGGAGAAAAAGCAATGCTCTATACTCATTTAAATGTTCGCGAAGATGCGTTGACTCTTTTTGGTTTTGCTACGCAGGCAGAGCTCAGCTGCTTTCGCATGCTTACAACGATCACCGGAGTAGGTCCAAAAGCGGGACTTGCAATCCTTTCCGTGCTGACACCGCAGCAGGTCGCAATGGCTGCTGCAACGGGAGACAGTAAGGCGTTTACAAGAGCGAGCGGCGTTGGGCCGAAGCTTGGACAGAGAATCGTTTTGGAATTAAAGGATAAAGTTAAAGATTTGGCGGCAAAAGATGAAAAATTTGTGCCGAATATGGGAATCCCAAGTGCTGCCGGAAACGCTGAAGCGGCGGTCAATGCGCTGACTGTCCTTGGGTATACGCCCAGTGAAGCTGCTTCTGTAGTCGGAAAATTTGACAGTCAGCTTCCGGTAGAGGAATTGATTCGCCTTTCCCTCAAGTCGATGGGATCAAATCTAAAATAATGAAAAGATAAAAAGACTAAGAAAAAGGAAGGAGGGCAGTTCTGTGGAACATCAGGAAGATGATTTTGATCTGGAAAACCGTATGGTTGCTCCGGAATATAATCCGGAAGATGCAGAGGTGGAAAATCCGCTGCGCCCGAAATGCCTCAGCGATTATATCGGGCAGGAAAAGGTCAAGGAGAATTTATCGATTTTTATTGAGGCTGCAAAACAGCGCAAAGAGAGCCTCGACCATGTCTTGCTTTATGGCCCGCCGGGACTCGGAAAAACAACGCTTGCGGGAATTATTGCAAATGAATTGGGTGTCAATCTGCGCATTACCAGCGGCCCTGCTATCGAAAAGCCCGGAGATTTGGCAGCTATTTTGACAAACCTCAATCCCGGAGATGTGCTGTTTATCGATGAAGTGCATCGCCTTCCGCGAACAGTGGAGGAGATCCTTTATCCTGCGATGGAGGATTATGCGATTGATATTATTACCGGTAAGGGGCAGATGGCGGCGAGCTATCATCTGCCGCTGCCTAAATTTACGCTGGTGGGTGCAACGACCCGTGCGGGTCAATTAAGCGCACCTTTACGAGACCGTTTTGGGGTTGTGCTGCGGCTGGAACTTTATTCTCCGCAGGAGCTTGCCAAAATTGTAGAGCGCAGCGCAGGAATCCTGGGAATTAAAATTGAGGCGGACGGCGCTTTGGAGATTGCCTCCCGCAGCCGTGGGACGCCGCGAATTGCTAACCGTATGCTCAAACGAGTAAGAGATTTCGCACAAATGATGACAAACGGCGTGATTACCTATGAATCCGCCAAACTCGGATTGGACCGAATGGAAGTAGATGAAATTGGTCTGGATGCCAATGACCGCCGTATGCTTCGCACAATGATCGAGTATTATAATGGTGGGCCCGTGGGACTGGATACTTTGGCAGCGGCTATCGGAGAAGAAGCGATTACATTGGAGGACGTCTACGAGCCTTATCTGATGCAGATTGGCTTTTTAGCACGGACGCCTAGGGGAAGAGTGGCGACAAAAGCTGCTTATCTGCACCTTGGGATTACGCCGCCGGACTCCGATACGGACGATAATCAACAAAAATTATTTTGAATTTTCTGCTTTTCATGCTTAAAATATAGAATATAGAATCAAGAACGGAGTGTAAGAAACGATGGGAAGATTATTTGGAACAGATGGTGTGCGCGGGGTCGCGAATAGTGAACTGACCTGTGAAATGGCACTTCAAATTGGGCGCGCCGCCGCAATGGTGCTGACCGACAGCACACACCGCCATCCCAAAATTTTGATCGGCAAGGATACCCGCCGGTCTTCCGATATGCTGGAAGCGGCAATGACCGCAGGGCTCTGCAGCGTGGGAGCCAATGTGGTTCAGCTTGGCGTTGTGCCGACTCCCGCGGTGGCATTTCTCGTTGGAAAATATAAGGCAGATGCCGGCGTGATGTTGACTGCCAGCCATAATCCCTGTGAGTTTAATGGAATTAAAATCTTTTCCGGTGACGGCTATAAACTGCCCGATGCACTGGAAGAACAAATTGAAGCGATCGTTTTAGACAAGGCTCAAATACCGCCGACGCCGATTCGCGGCAATGTTGGCTGTGTTTCAACTGCCCCGAATGTAGTGAGAGATTATGTAGATCACATTAAAAGTGCGGTTCCCTTTTCTCTTGACGGCATGAAAATTGCGATCGACTGCGCCAATGGGGCTGCTTCCCGTACAGCAGAGATGCTCTTTACAGAGCTTGGCGCAGAATGCCATATGCTGTCTAATCACCCGGATGGTGTCAATGTAAATGACAACTGCGGCTCTACTCATATGGAAAATTTGATGCTGTATGTTAAAGAACATCATCTGGATGCTGGGGTGGCCTTTGATGGAGATGCTGACCGGTGTTTGGCGGTCGATGATAAAGGACAGCTGGTGGACGGCGATTTTGTAATGGCTATTTGCGGCGCCGATATGAAATCCCGCGGCAAATTAAACCGTGATACGATTGTCGGTACCATTATGACAAATATGGGATTTAAGCGTTTCTGCGAGGAAAACGGCATGCATTTTTGTTCCACAAAGGTTGGAGACCGCTATGTGCTCGAAGAAATGCAGCAGGAAGGCTATAATTTTGGCGGCGAGCAGAGCGGTCATGTGATCTTCCTCGATTTTGCCACCACCGGAGACGGACAGCTGACCGCTACACAGCTTTTGTCACTTGTTAGGCGCCGCAACGCAAAGCTCAGTTCCCTTGCGACTTTGATGACTCGTTATCCGCAGGTAATGGTCAACGTAGAGGTTGCAGCGGAGGGAAAACTGCGCTTTTATACCGATAATGAGGTCAAAGAAGAAATTGAAGCCGCAAAAAAGAAACTGGGAAATTCCGGACGGGTCGTAGTGCGGCCTTCCGGTACAGAGCCGCTTTTGCGCGTGATGGTCGAAGGAGAAAATTCTTCCTATATCGAAGCACTTGCCAATTCTGTCGCAGATGTGATTCGGGAGCGGCTGAGCTGATGCGCGCGTCACAGTGGCAGGATTATGAACTGCTGGATACTTCCGGTGGGGAACGGCTGGAGCGTTGGGGTGATGTGCTTTTGGTCCGGCCGGATCCACAGATTATTTGGAATACGTCGAAAAAAGATCCTCGATGGAAACAGGCGGCGGCACGATATGTGCGCTCTTCTTCCGGCGGCGGGCACTGGGAAACTTTTCACAAGGTCCCAGCCGTTTGGAGTATCCATCGAAATGATCTTACTTTCCGACTGAAAATGATGGGCTTTAAGCATACGGGAATTTTCCCGGAGCAGGCGGTCAACTGGGATTTTGCCGCAGAAAAGATCAGAAGTGCAGGGCACCCGATCAAAGTGCTCAACCTGTTCGGCTATACGGGCGCCGCGACCCTCGCTTGTATGCAGGCGGGAGCTGCGGTTACACATGTAGACGCAAGCCGCGGTATGGTTCAGTGGGCAAAGGAAAATGCGGAAGCAAGCGGGCTTGCTGATAAACCGGTACGCTGGCTCGTTGATGATTGTACAAAGTTTGTGGAGCGGGAAGAAAGACGCGGACATCACTATGATGGAATCATTATGGACCCGCCTTCTTATGGCCGAGGACCGGGAGGAGAAGTTTGGAAATTGGAAGAACAGCTTTATCCTCTGGTTTTGCAGTGCCTGCCGATTTTAAGCGAAAAGCCTTTGTTTTTCCTGCTTAATTCCTATACGTCAGGACTTTCTCCGGCGGTGATGCAGTATCTGCTCAGTGTTCTGATGAAACCGAGATTCGGCGGACAAGTTTCTGCTGATGAGATTGGTCTTCGGGTCACATCGACCGGAATGGTTTTGCCCTGCGGCAGTACGGCAATTTGGGAATCTTAATAAAATAAATACAATACTGTAATGTAACCCTTTTGGGGTATGTATACAAGGAGAGTTTTATGAGCTTTATCACAGTAGACAATGTCCACTTTTCCTATGGAGAAGAGGCAGACGAACCCGAGGTACTGAAAGGGATTTCCCTTTCTGTGGAACGTGGTGAGTTTTTAGCCCTGTTAGGGCATAATGGTTCCGGGAAAAGCACAATGGCAAAGCTTTTTAATGCGATGCTGCTGCCGCTTTCCGGTACTGTGACCGTAGATGGCATGGATACCAGAGAGGACGATAAAAAATTTGAGATCCGTCGGAAAGTAGGTCTTGTTCAGCAGAATCCGGATAATCAGCTGGTTGCATCTATTGTGGAAGAAGATGTAGCATTTGGCCCGGAAAACCTGGGACTTCCTTCGAAAGTGATTCGTGAGCGCGTGGATCGTGCGCTCAAAGCGGTAGAAATGTATGATTATCGTACGCATGCACCGTATAAGCTTTCCGGCGGACAAAAACAGCGGATCGCGATTGCCGGAATCATTGCAATGGAGCCGGATTGTATCGTATTGGACGAGCCTACCGCTATGCTTGACCCCCGCGGCCGGCAGGAAGTCATGGATACCATTCATAAGCTGAATGAAGAAGATGGGATTACCATTATTCTCATTACGCATTATATGGATGAAGCGGTGCAGGCTGGCCGTGTAATTGTGTTGGACAGCGGTAAGATTTTGACGGAAGGTACGCCGGAACAGGTCTTTTCACAGGTGGAGCTTTTAAAAAAGCATCGGCTCGATGTACCGCAGGCTACCGAATTAAATTTTCGGCTGCGCGGAGCGGGCTGTCCAATGCCTGAGTGTGTTCTTTCGATTGAAGATTGTGTGGCGGCAATCGAACCGCTGCTCAAAAAGAGAAAGGAGGCTCTCTGATGGCATTACTGGAAGTGAAAAATCTTTCTGTGGTTTATGGCAAAGGGACTCCTTTTGAAAAAGCTGCTGTGCAGAATGTGAACTTTTCGATTGAGTCTGGTGAATTTATCGGGGTGATCGGACATACCGGCAGCGGAAAAAGTACGCTGATACAAACTTTGAACGGGTTAATTAAACCGACGGACGGACAAGTCCTGCTGGAAGGACGTGATATCTGGAAAGAACCGAAAAAAATCCGCGCAGTGCGGTTTAAAGTCGGGATGGTGTTTCAGTATCCGGAAAATCAGCTGTTTGAAGAAACAGTGCTCAAAGATATCAGCTTCGGGCCTGGGAATATGGGTTTGACAGCTGCAGAAATTGAAAAACGTGCACGCAATGCTGCAAAATTTGTCGGTCTTCCGGATGCACTTTTGGAGAAAAGCCCCTTTGAACTTTCCGGAGGCGAAAAACGCCGGGTTGCAATCGCTGGTGTGATTGCTATGGATCCGGATGTCTTGATTCTGGACGAGCCAACGGCGGGGTTGGACCCTGCCGGCAGAGATGTGCTTTTGAGTCAGCTTTTAAGTTATCATGCACAGCGTCATAATACAATTCTGCTTGTTTCTCACAGTATGGAAGATGTGGCGCGGGTCGCCGACCGAGTCCTCGTTATGAACGAGTCTCATTTGGAAATGTTGGATAAAACAGCTAATGTTTTTGCGCAGGATCAACGATTGGAACAAATCGGACTAAAGGTGCCGCAGATTACGAAAATCATGTCCATTCTCAAGTCCGACGGATATCCGGTAGAGACTGTTTTAACAATGGAGCAGGCAGTTACTCAGCTTCTTTCTTTGGTCAATAAAGGAGGTGCTGCCGTATGATGCGTGATGTTACATTGGGACAGTATTTCCCGGGGAAATCACCGATTCATAAACTTGATCCCCGCATTAAAATTGTTTTGACGATTGCCCTGATCGTTTATGTCTTTCTGGCACGCAATTTTGTGTCGCTTGGCTTTTTGGTAGCAACAGTCTTTATTGTTCTGCTAATGTCTGGTGTGCCTCTGAAGCTCTATTTTAAGAGCATCAAAGGCGTGATCTTTATTGTGATCTTCACTTCAATTCTGAATCTCTTCTACGGAACCGGAGAGCCTTTGATCACGCTTTTCGGATTTATGACAATTACTTGGAATGGTATCTGCAATGCGATTTTTATCAGTGTTCGGATTATCAGCCTGATCCTTTTCAGCTCCGTTTTGACGTTTACCACTTCTCCTACAGAATTGACGGATGCTCTGGAACGTATTTTAAAGCCGCTCAAGGTGTTTCATGTAAAGGTGCATGAAATTGCCATGATGATGACGATTGCGCTGCGGTTTGTTCCGACTTTGCTGGAAGAAACGGATAAAATCATGTCCGCGCAGAAGGCGCGCGGCGCCGATATGGAGTCGGGTGGCCTTATGCAGCGGATTAAGGCGCTGATTCCGGTGCTGATTCCCCTCTTTGTGAGCTCGTTTCGCCGTGCCTATGATCTTGCCATGGCGATGGAATGTCGCTGCTATCACGGCGGAGAGGGACGCACCAAGATGAAGGTGCTGCATATGGGTGGACGTGATGTCGTAGCTTGTATCTGCGCTGCATTTGTGCTTACGGCCATTCTACTGATTAATGGAATGATGCCGGTACAGCTATAATCCTTTTTCAATTTTTCGATTTCTTTATTTTTAATTCATATTTTAAGAATATAATGCCTTTTTATGATATGAAATCGGTTGATGATTTTTAAGGAAAGGAGCGCTTTTATGCGAAATTTACTCCTGAGAATCTGTTTTGATGGAGCAGAATATCATGGCTGGCAGATTCAGGAGAATGCGGTAACGGTGCAGGAAGTGTTCCAAAAAGCCCTTAAGAATGTTCTCCATGAGACGCCGGAATTAAAAGGATGCTCCCGAACAGATTCCGGTGTGCATGCAAACGAGTTTTGCATTTCGCTCAAAACGGAGTGCAAAATTCCAGCACAGCGTTTGCCATTTGCATTGAATCATTTTTTGCCGGAGGATGTGGCGGTGCTTTCCTGCAGAGAAGTACCGAAAAGTTTTCATGCAAGGTATTCCTGCAAAGGAAAAGAATATATTTATAGAATATGGACTTCTCCTGTTCGCAATCCGTTTCTTAGGGGACGGGCACTGCATTACTGGTACCCGCTCGATGAACAGAAAATGCAGGAAGCCGCAGAATGCTTTTTAGGTTCGCATGATTTTACTTCTTTTTGTACGTTGGATCAGCGAGAAATGGGAGATTTTGTCCGTACAGTAACGACTGCAAAAATTGAGCGAAAAGAGAATTTTTTAACTTTTACAGTAGCTGCTGATGGGTTTTTGTATCATATGGTTCGAATCATGGTTGGAACGCTGCTCATGGTGGGAGAAGGGAAACTTTCACCGGAGTCGGTGGAAAGAATTTTAAAAGCAAAGGATCGCTCAGCGGCGGGACCTACTGCACCGCCGCAGGGGCTTTATTTGAATCGGGTATTTTATGATGAGAAGGAAGTGATGGGATGAAGCTGTTTTCGTCCAAGCAGACAGGAGACGATTCGGAATCGTCCTCTGTCGATGAACGTGCGCTGAATGCAAAAGATAAAGAATTAAAAGCAAAAGAACGGCTTCCCCATGTGCCAAAGTGGGCATATCGTGTGATTGTGATTTTGATGATTACGGTTGTGGGATTAGG
>DIQY01000012.1:8391-9464 GCA_002424295.1 Ruminococcaceae bacterium UBA5450
CAGTTTTTGGGAATGGGAGTCGGAGAAGGATATCCAATGAACCTAAATGGAGACGAAGTCGAAGCCCAAAATTTTTGCGTAGCAGATGGCCGTCTGCTTTTAACGGGGAATACGACGATTCTTTCCCTTAACAGCAGTGCAAAACAAATTTTTAGCCGGAAACATGGTTTTTCTAATCCGGTGATGCTCGCAAAAGGACAAAAGGTTTTAGTTTATAATCAGGGAGGAAAAGGATATCGGATAGAGAATCAGATTAAGACGCTGGTTTCTGATACCGCTTCTCAAAACATTGTAACAGCGGCCCTCGCTTCGAATGGAGCTTATGCGTTGATTTTGGAGGACTCCGGGTATTGCGGTAGACTAACCGCTTATACTAAAGATAATAAAGAAGCTTATCACTATTGGTTTTCTGATGCTTATCCTACGGCGATTGCGCTTAATGAGGAGGGAAACCGCGCAGTGGTCACAACTGTCACTGTGAATAATGGCGTTTTGCAGAGCAGCTTTTATCTGCTCGATTTTAATAGTACCGATCCCGTTACCCCTATGGGGACTTATCCCAATACGGTGTTTACAAAAGTCTCCTATCAAAACGGCAGTATTACTGCAGTTGGAGATACTCGTACTGTCGTGATGTCTGAAAAAGGAAAAGAAATTGCCAACTATGATTATCAGGGCGCAAAATTGGTTTGCGCTGCACTCGATCAGAATCGGGCGGCATTGTGTCTTTCCTCTTTTGAAAATGCTTCAGCAGCCAAGCTTGTAACGCTTTCAAACCAAGGAACCCAAGAGAGCAGCATTGATGTTGACTCTCGGGTGACGGCAGTTTCACTTTATGGCGATACATTGGCCGCCCTTTTGGATGGACAGGTCTGCGCCTATTCTGTATCCAGAGGGACACAGACAGGCTCCTGTGATACAAAGAGCGATATGCGGGCAATCGCACTCAGCTCCGAAAAGCAGGTCTATTTGTTGGGTGTTTCCGAAGTGAACTGTGAGACGTTGCAGTCTTCAACAGCTTCTTCCGGTGCTTCCTAAGGCTTCGAACCAAGAAAGGAGATCGATCTTTTGAC
>DIQY01000082.1 GCA_002424295.1 Ruminococcaceae bacterium UBA5450
GATTTTAAGTCCCTTGTGTCTGCCGATTCCACCACAGCGGCGTGTCTATTTTAAACTTTTTATTATCCATTAGCTTTACCATGGTGGCAAATATAGAATTATTATAGCATAGCTTTCATTTAAAATCAATTCATTGTTGTATTTTTTTGAATGTCCTTCTTAATAAGACAAAAGAGACAATGAGCGTGAAAATTTTTCAAATGGCCAAATTTGATTTCTGTTCCATGTACATCTTGGTATTTTTTTATTTAAGATAATAAAAAAGATAATAAAAAATAATTTATTTTAGCCAATAATTATAAAAGTTATTTGTTAAGATTCTTTTCAACATTCCCTTTTTGCTGTTCGCTCAAGATTCGTTCGGCTGCAACCCTGCGGGCATCCGCCTCAATTGAAAGGTCCATTGCAAGCTTTGTCAATGCCGAATCTCCTCCTTTGGCAGCACTGTCAACTCTTTTGCACACTTCTTCAATTGATGCTTTCTGCGCTTTGCAAAAAGCATCGTAGAGATCACTTTCACTTTGAGTGTCAAGTGATGTTTTTAAAAGAGCATGAATATCCTGCAGGGAAAGAACCTGCTTTAAAAGACAGACAATGGTCAAAAGAGCGAGGTGAGAACGATTATATTTTTTGGATTCTGGGCGCGGTAAAACCCCCGCTTTTACATAGTTGTTAATCATACTGGAAGAAAGTAGTCCTGCATGTTCATCCCGTTCAAATAGAGAGAGTTGTTTCTCCATAAAAGTAAGGACTTGATCCATATAGAGATAAATTTCAGGAAGTCGGTCCCATGCGACTGCTTGATAATTTTCGATTCTTTGAGACCATTCAGAAATTCGCTCGATTGGTTTGCTCATTTATGTTTCCTCCTCTATGATTGGATTCTTCTAGTATATTGGCTGGGTGGGAATCCCATATGCTTTTTAAAAACCCGAGAAAAGTACAACGGATCAGAAAATCCAGCGGAATACGCAGCTTCGCCCACACTTAACTTTTTCTCTTTTAAGAAAAAAAGTGCTTTTTGCAGGCGATAATGGGTCAAATATTCATTGGGCGGCATTTTCAAATATTGGACAAAGAGCCGATAAAGATGGCTGCGGGAAATTTCTGCGCTTGCCGCAATTTGACCGATTCCGATCGGCATGGAATAGCTGCGGTCAATAAAGCGCATTGCCTTTTGAACGTAGTGAAATCCGGATTCACAAGTATCTGCTTTTTTTCCAAAGTGATCCATTAGATAGGATAAAAACCACAAAAGGAAACTTTCCATCTTGGCTTCGTTACTATCTCCAGACCCAGAAACTGAAATGATTTTCATGATCAGATCTTTACAGGAATTTTCTTTCCCGCAATCAAAAACAGGGTCTCCTCCCAGAAGACCGGTCTGCTCCATCAGATGTGGAGCATCGCTTCCATTAAAACCAACCCAGCAGTATTCCCATGGAAAATCCGAATCCGCACGGTAAGAAGCAATTACGTTGGGCTTTACCAGAAATACTTGTCCGGCGGAAAGGCGCCAACTCTTTCCCTCTGCAGAAAAAGTGCCGCGTCCACTGACAATATAATGGATTAAATAGTGGTCACGGATGGCAGGCCCCCAAGAATGATTGGGGGCACAGCGCTGAATCCCACAGCTGTAAACGGCAAGCCCAAGATTATATTTACTGCCTTTAAATGAATGGCGAAATTCATCACTTGTCATTTTAAAAACTGCCTTTCATGGTTTTATAAATTTTATTATAGCATTTTTTTAAAAAGAATCAATGAAAAATAGACAATTTTACTTTGAAGGGCAAAGAGACCTTCTGGACTTTAAAATAGAATTCCATTGAAATCATTTGTGGAATCGGTTATAATAAACGCGGTTCTTTTTTTAATCACAACACACAAAATTAATTTGCCTAACATTATTTTTGGGGGTAAAAAGTGTATGAGATTAGAGTCATCAGTAAATGACGATCAGATTGCAGTTACCGTTTTATTAACTGGTATTGTGGTCGTTTTTGCTGTCTTGGTTCTTTTACTCTTAGTGATGAAGGCGTATTCAAGCGTACAGAAGCTTAAACAAGATTCAGAGGAATCTTGTAAGATTTGCGAAGAGCCAAAAAAGAGTTCCATTTAAAAGGGAAGGGGGGAACCATCCGTGGCAGTTCAGACAATGAATCGGCCTTTTATCTCAAATCAGCAGGTTTCCGGAGAGATTTTGGTGGCCCTTTCTGCAGCAGTGCAGACGGAATTAGAAAGTTCTCAGGAGATAAAGATTCCTGGGGAAGTTTTGGCAGCAATTTCGGGAGCAGTTTATGCAATATTTGGAACAGAAGTTGCAGTGCAGAACGTACGTCGTTCAGCAGAACCGCAAAAATCCAGTAGATGTCAAGCAAAGCATAAGAGCCGTGGTTCACGTTCAGCATGGGCTCAAGCGGGTATTTTCCAGAATACGCGTCCATTTTAATATATTTAAGAGACCTTGTTTGTATCATAAAGAAAGGTCGTTCATATGGGAATTTTACAGGGCCTGTGGAATTCAATTCAAAATATTCTCAGCTCTTCCGGCTTTGCCTCTAATGATTGGAAAAATTACATAATGGTTGGGATTGCCTGTGTATTACTTTATTTTGCAATAGCAAAGCAGTTTGAACCTTTGCTGCTTTTTCCTGTTGCATTTGGGATGCTTTTAGTCAATGTATTTCCCGGAATTATGGCAGCACCTTCTTCAGAAATGCAGCCGTTGATGCAGTATATGGCAGCACATCCTGGAGCAGAGGTTCTGTACCCCATCATTACAATGAATGGTGCAGAATATGTACAAGTATCTCAGGCAGGGGGCTTATTTTACTATCTTTATCAAGGGGTAAAGTTCGGCATTTATCCACCGCTCATTTTTTTCTGCATTGGTGCTATGACGGATTTTGGGCCTTTGATTGCGAATCCCAAAAGCCTTATTTTGGGGGCTGCAGCACAGCTTGGCGTTTTTTTAACCTTTATCGGAGCTGTGTTAATTGGAAATCTTGGAATTCCGGGTCTTTCATTTTCACTCCGTCAAGCTGGTTCCATTGGAATGATTGGAGCAGCGAACGGTTCAACCGCAGTTTTTGTGGCCAATCGATTGGCACCGGAGATTTTGGGATCGATTGCAGTTGTTACTTATTTTTATATAGCGTTGACCCCAATGATTCAGCCGCCGATTATGCGTGCGCTGACGACGGAAAAAGAGCGCATGATTGTGATGGAGCAGTTAAGACCTGTTTCTAAATTGGAAAAAATTTTGTTTCCAATTATTATTACAATTTTAGTTGCACTGCTTTTGCCGGATGCGGCTCCGTTGGTTGGAATGCTGATGCTTGGAAATTTGGTGCGTGAATCCGGTGTGGCCGTGCGGCTGCCCGATACGATTCAGAATGCGTTGATGACCATTCTGGTTGTACTTTTAGGGGTTGCAGTTGGCGCGACAGCTACCGGGAAAGCCTTTTTGAATGCACAGACATTAGGTGTTATTTTGCTCGGACTGATAGCCGTTTGCGTTGGAACAGCCGGAGGGATTCTTTTTGGGAAAATTCTGTGTTGGGTAACGCAAGGAAAGATCAATCCTTTAATTGGTTCAGCTGGCGTATCAGCCGTACCAGTGGCAGCGCGTGTTTCGCAGAAAGTGGGGCAGGAGGAGAATCCTGCAAACTTCCTTTTGGCGCATGCCATGGGGCCGAACATAGCTGGAATTATTTATTCTGCAGTGGTGGCAGGAACCTTTTTAAGTATTCTTGGATGATTGATTATATGATTATATAGAGAGAAAGGCTCGCACACGCAATGCGTGCGGGCCTTTCATTCGCGGAGGGATTCTATGAATAAAAGTAGGGTACAATTAAGAAAAGAGTTTTTGGAAAAACAGTTTTCAAGGATGAATGATCCACAAAAAGAGGCGGTTTTTTGCGTAAAAGGACCACTCTTAATTCTGGCGGGAGCAGGCAGCGGAAAGACGACTGTTTTGGTTAACCGAATCGCCAATTTGATTCGGTTTGGAAACGCATATCACAGCGAATGGTTTCAGCAGTCTTTTACAGAAGAAGAGGAGCAAACGCTTGCTTCTGCACTAGAATCTGGAGAAGAGGTTCCGCAGACGATCCAGTCTCATTTGGCGGCTGAAGCATGCTATCCGTATCAGATCCTGGCAATTACGTTTACAAACAAAGCCGCAGGGGAACTGAAAAACAGGCTGATGTCTATGCTTGGAGAAGACGGAAATGAAATTTGGGCCAGCACGTTTCATTCAACCTGTGCAAGGATTTTGCGCCGTTATGGCGATAAAATCGGATATAGTAATCATTTTACGATTTATGATACCGATGATAGTAAACGTCTGATGAAAGAGTGCCTGAAAGAGCTTCATATTGATGAGAAGATTTTTCCGATTAAGACGGTTCTCAATCAGATTTCTCATGCAAAGGACAGCGTGATCTCTTCTAAAGATTACTTGAAGGCTGCTGGAAACGATAATCGTCTGCTTTCCATCGGAAAGGCGTATGAACTTTATCAACGCCATTTGAAGGAAGCAAATGCGATGGATTTTGATGATTTGATTTGCAATGCTGTCAAATTGTTTTCGGAACATTCGGAGGTTCTGGAATATTATCAGAATAAATTTCGTTATATCATGGTGGATGAGTATCAGGATACCAACCATGCGCAGTACTTGTTAATCAAACTGCTTGCACAAAAGAATCAAAATCTCTGTGTGGTTGGAGATGATGATCAGAGCATTTATAAATTTCGTGGGGCTACCATCGAAAATATCATGAGTTTTGAAAAGACTTTTCCAAACGCCAAAGTGATTCGTTTGGAACAGAATTATCGTTCTACACAGACTATTTTGAATGCGGCAAACGCTGTTATTTCCAATAATACCGAAAGAAAAGGAAAAACTCTTTGGACGAATAATCCTGTCGGAAACCTGGTCCGTGTACATTCCGCTTTAAGTGAGCAGGATGAGGCAGATTACATTTCGAAAGAGATTCTGGATGGTGTTGCAAAAGGAAGAAAATTCAGCGATCATGCGATCCTTTATCGCATGAACTCACAGTCCAGTACGCTGGAGCGTCATTTCGTAAAATCAGGAATTCCTTATCGGATTATTGGCGGGCTCCGCTTCTATGAGCGTAAGGAAATTCGTGATATGATTTCTTACCTAAGTGTAATCAATAATCCAAATGATGAAATTCGTTTGAGAAGAATTATCAATCAGCCAAAACGCAGTATCGGAGATAAAACAATTGCACAGGCGGCCGAGATCGCAACTGCGTTGGATCAATCCCTGTTTTCAGTGATCTCCAATGCAGACCAGTATCCTTCTTTAAGCAGATCGGCTCCGAAACTTCAGCAGTTTTCCGCCATGATGAACGAACTGATACAGGCGGCAAAAGATCCCCAGATTGGTCTGAAAGAACTTTATGAATTAATGTTAGACAAGACCGATTACATAGCAAGTCTGAAGGTCGGTGTAGAAGAAGGCGCACAGGAACGGCTGGAAAACATCAATGAATTAAGCTCCAATTTACAGCAGTATGAAGAAGATAATGGGGAAGAAGCTTCTCTGGAGGGATTCCTTGAAGAAGTTTCTCTGATGACGGATATTGATAATTATGATAGAGAGGCCGATTCCGTTGTTATGATGACCATGCACTCGGCAAAGGGGCTAGAATTTCCAATCGTATTTCTGCCGGGATTTGAGGAAGGAATTTTTCCGGGAGTTCAGGCAATTTATAACCCGCACGAGATTGAAGAAGAACGGCGCCTCGCTTATGTGGCGATTACTAGAGCCAAGGAAGAGCTTTATATCCTGCATGCAAATAGCCGGATGATATTTGGGACCACCCAGCGAAATCGTCCCAGTCGCTTTTTGGAAGAGATCCCAGCGGAATTGACTGAAAAGACAGAGTCAAGATCGTGGAAAAAGCCTGAAGAAGGAACGTCTCTTCCAATTTCCAGAAAAGACAGCCAGAAAGCAGAAACAGTAGCTGCACGAAAATTTGGGCCTTCGCAGTCTTTGAAGAGTCATCCAACAGGTGTAACGTTTGCCCCGGGGGATTCAGTGTGCCATAAGACTTTTGGGCATGGAATGGTATTGTCTGTTGCTCCAATGGGAAATGATGTTCTCCTTGAAATTGCATTCGACTCCATCGGAACAAAAAAATTGATGGCAAATTTTGCTCGTTTGACAAAAGAATAAAAAAGAAGCGGCAGATTTTAGAAGTCTGCCGCTTCTTTCTTTTAGTTAGAATCCTTATTGCATCCGCACTCGCTGGCTTTGGGCGGGAAAAATTCGTCGGTAGGAAAGTCAATCTTCTTAAACATTTCGCAGGGGTTATCGTTGCTGCATGCACATTCTTTTGCTGGGAAGCAAAAATCATAAGCTGGGATCAGCATCTGAACGTTGCGTACAATTTGTACAATTGAGAACAATCCGATTGTGATATAGATGTTCCTTGCGCATTCCGTATCAAAGTCGCCGCCAAATTGTTTACTGATCTCTTCTGGTACCTGGCAGCCGCAGCTGCATCCGGGGCGAGCATCGCAGACCCGTGCAGAGAGGCCCACAGGATCTGCAACCTGTACAACAGCTTTCGGAAGAACTTTTCCATTTTCCGGTGGAACACTATCATCACAAGGATGACCGGATGTAAAGAGTTTTACATTCCCATCACTGCCATAAAGAATTGCTTTTTTGGTGAACAGGGAAAGACCGTTTACCGAAACAGGGCAGGAAGCTGGTGCCGTATAGACATCAACACAAACGTCAAACACAAAGGTCATATCAACAGAATAAAAGCCTTTGTTAAATGGGACTGGCTCCATATTGACATAAGTTGTGATCACATCCACATTGCGCAGACGGACACTTGCACAGTGCTCTATTGTAGGGCGCTTGCTGGTAGCAAAGAATACCTGTAGATCTTCCAGGCAGTCTTTAGAACTGCAGGAATCATAGACGCGCTGAGCATCAACACAGACGGCTTCTTTAAAGCAGCCGTTTTGCTGTGCTTCATTGTTTTGTTGCATATAAAATCCTCCTATCAAAGCATCATGGAGTTCGCTTATCCCATCTTATGAGATTTTCGAAAAATGGTGCGAAACTTTATAAAAAGAATTTTAGGTTGAATGAGTAGTCGGAATTTGATATAATAAAAATAAAAATGGGAAAATGGATATCAAAAGGAGGACTTTCGATGGCAACAGTTACATTGCTTTGCTATACGCCTATGCCTGAAAAAATCGTCGCCAGTGCAGCTAAACTTTGCTATTCTCCGACGAACATTCAAAATATTCAGGAGGGGCTTGACGAAGAAAAAATTTCACATTTTGTGAAAATGTTGGCTGATTTAGGCCATGACAGCCCAATCGAACATGCTTCTTTTACTTTTGGCATTGAAGGCGTTTCTCGTTCTCTTATGGCTCAGATCACACGGCATCGAATTGCAAGTTTCAGTGTTCAGAGTCAAAGATATGTTGCAGAATCTCATTTTGAATATGTGATTCCGCCGGAAATCGAATCCATTCCGGAAGCAAAACAAGAATTTTTGAAAGCCATGGAAGAAGATCAGGAACATTATGAGCATTTGACAGCTCTTTTAAAAGAAAAGCATGAAAAAGAGTGGCTCTCCAAAGGCTTTTCTCCGAAGCAGGCGGCTTCTAAAGCCGAAAAACAATCGATTGAAGACGCACGTTTTGTCCTGCCCAATGCCTGCACGACAAAGATGATTTGTACCATGAATGCACGCAGCCTTCGCCACTTTTTCTCTTTGCGCTGTTGTAATCGAGCACAGTGGGAGATTCGTGATGTAGCAATTCAGATGTTGGCACTTGTCAAAAAAGTTGCCCCAGATCTTTTTGCTGTTTCAGGACCTTCTTGCATACGTGGAGCTTGTTCCGAAGGGAAAATGTCCTGCGGAAAAGCAGAGGAAGTACGCTCGTATTTTAAAAGAATCGGGGAAGAATAATTGGCTGGAAAACTAATTGCGATAGAAGGCTTGGATGGAAGCGGAAAAGAAACACAGACAAAGCTTCTTTGCGAAGCCCTGTCTTCCCGGAAAATAGCATTTCAAAAGATTTCTTTTCCAGACTATGGGAGTCCTTCCTCGTCTCTTGTCAAGATGTATCTTAACGGCGATTTTGGAAATCGGCCGGGAGATGTCAATGCTTATGCAGCTTCGTCTTTTTATGCGGTAGACCGTTTTGCCTCTTATAGGCGTTGTTGGAAAAAAGCGTATGATCGGGGAGACCTGATCATTGCGGATCGCTATACAACCAGCAACTTGGTTTTTCAGCTTCCGAAGGTTCAAAAAGAAAAATGGGGCGAATTTCTCAAATGGCTGGAAGACTATGAATATGAAAAATTGGGGCTGCCAAAGCCGGATCTGACTTTTTATCTGGAAATGCCGGAAAAAGTATCAGAGCAGCTTTTAAATGAGAGATATCATGGAGACGAAAGCCAAAAGGATATCCATGAGAAAGATTGCTCTTTTCAGCATGCCTGCCGTGAATCGGCTGCTTTTGCTGCTCAGGCTCTCAAATGGCAGATTATATATTGTGTGGAAAACGGTCGCTTGCGTACTCCGGAAGAAATTCACCGCGAGATGACTCAAAAGATAGATAAGGAGTTTTCAGCATATGCTATCATTTAAATATCCTACGTTGGAAGATCGAATATGGCTACAGCCCATTTTGTCTCAGAGCGGATGGATGGGCAGTGAAGCAGCTTTTGGAACGCTGTTTCTGTGGAATCATACTTATCATTCGAAAATTTGCCAACATGAAAATTTTGTTTTTCTATGTTCCGGAAAGCATTGCTGTGCGTATAATTTCCCAATTGGGGAGAATCCCTATGAAGGAATGGAACTTTTGATTGAAGATGCAAAGGAAAAAAAGATTCCATTTAAAATGTGGGGAATTACGCAGTCGGGCATAGAAGAATTGCAACGTGATTTTCCGGGAAGATTTGAATGTGATTTTGATCGGAACGGTTCCGATTATATTTATTCTACAAAAGATTTGATTACATTATCAGGGAGAAAATACCACAGCAAGCGGAATCACATTGCTAAATTTGAGCGTTCTTACGCATGGCGTTATGAAGAGATTACCGGGGGAAACA
This sequence comes from Ruminococcaceae bacterium UBA5450, assembly GCA_002424295.1. Lineage (GTDB taxonomy): Bacteria > Bacillota > Clostridia > Oscillospirales > Acutalibacteraceae > Caproicibacterium. Next base: position 9,143 of record DIQY01000082.1, read on the forward strand.
TGAATGACTGCCGCGAAATTGCGGTAAAATGGAAACAGGATAATGATGGCCCCGAAGCAGAAATGGAAGCTTTGGAAAAAGCATTTCAAAATTTTGAAGCACTCCATTTGCAAGGTGGATTGGTTTATGTAAACGAAAAGCCAGCCGCTTTTACGATTGGGGAAGAGATCAATCCAAAAGTGTTTTTGCTGCATTTTGAAAAAGCACTTCCGTATGATGGCCTTTATGCGGTGATTAATCATGAATTTGCCAAACGCCATCTGGAGCAATATGATTATGTAAACCGAGAGGAAGATATGGGATTGGAGGGCTTGAGGAAAGCGAAGCTTTCTTATCAACCAGCGTTTTTACTGCAGAAATATGCAGTATCATTAAAGGAGCCCACAAAATGATTCGCTTTGCTGATTGGTTTATGCTAAAAGATTTAATTTTTCTTTGGCAGATTGCATTTCAGGAAGAAAAAAGAGCGGCAAAATTTTATTTTACGAATTTTTTTCATCCTGAAGAATGCCTTGTAGTGGTAGAAGAGGGAAAACCGGTTTCGATGCTGCAAATGCTTCCGGGTAAAATTTCACTTCGAAATGATCAAAAGGTATCAGCTCAATATGTTTTTGCTTGCGCAACCCTTCCGGAGTACCGCGGGCGAGGGTTAATGAAGCAGCTGCTTAGTAAGGCTGAACAGGTTGGATTTGAGAGAGGAGATTGGTACTCTATCATTTTGCCTGCAAATGAGAGCCTCTATCATTTTTATGAGCTTTCTGGTTACAGCACTTGCTTTAAAGCAGGAAAAGCGGACTTTTCATATGAAGAGTTAAAGAAAATTTCTGATGGCTTTCTGCCGCAAAATAATTTACCGGATATTCCAAAGCTCAATCAGGTTCGAAATCATATTTTGAGAGAAGTTCCGGGGTCTATGCTTTGGAACCAGCAGGGCTTTTGGAGAGCGGTCCGGTTTGGTGCGGTTTATGGATCTCATCTGATTGCGCAGAAAAATGCTTATGCGCTTGCTTATATGGAAAACGATACTTGTCAGATTCCAGAACTAATGTCCTCTCAATCGGATTTTCCGCAGCTTATGGCATCAGTGCTTGCTAAAATGCCTGCGAAGACTTATCATTTAAGAATGCCTATAGGTCCTTTTTCTCAATTTGAAATTCCATTTGGAATGGGAAAGGCACTTAAAGAAAAAGCGCTTTCGGAAGTCGAGGGCGGATATCTTGGATTGGCGATGGACTGAATTTTGCTTAGAAGGAGTTAACGAGATATGATTCTTCTTTTTTTGGCGGATGGATTTGAAGAAACGGAAGCATTGGTGCCGGTAGATCTGCTGCGCCGTACAAAATGTGAAATTAAAACAGTTGGCGTTGGAAAAAAAGAGATTACAGGTTCTCATGGAATTTCTGTGATAACTGATATCACAACGGAAGAACTAGCTCCATATTCCGATTCGACAGAAATGGTGATCCTTCCCGGGGGAATGCCGGGAACACTCAATTTGGAAGCATCTAAAGAAGTCAAAAAAGCAGTGTTGAACGCTTTTCAGAAAGGGAGTTTCATTGCTGCAATTTGCGCTGCACCATCTGTTTTGGGACATTGGAACCTTTTGAAAAATCAGACGGCGGTCTGTTATCCGGGCTACGAAAAAGATCTCGGCTGCAAAATTGGCAGTGAATCCGTGGTGTGCAGCGGGCAGTTCATCACGGCAAAGGGTGCTGGCGTTGCTCTCGATTTTTCGTTTCAGCTGATTGAAGCTCTTTGCGGGAGCAAAAAAGCTCTCGATGTTAAAAAATCAATTCAATGCCGGTGAAAAATATTAAAGCGCTGAAAGTCAGTTTACGGCAGCATTACAGGGAATACAGAGAAAATCTGGATTCTTCTCAAAAGAAGGCTTTGGACTACGAAATGCATCAGCGCTTATGGAAATTGCCCGCATATCGTAAGAGTCATTTAATTTTTACTTATGTTAGTAAACCCATTGAAGTTGATACACATGCTGTGATTACTACGGCGCTTAGCCAGCGTAAATTGGTAGCAGTCCCTCGCTGCATTGAGAATCATGAGATGGAATTTTATGAAATCCGTTCATTTGATGATCTTGCACCCGGAAACTTCGGCGTTTTGGAACCGCTCCCGGAAAAATGCCGTAAAATCACAGATTTTTCGCAGGGACTTTGTATTGTTCCGGGCTTCAGTTTTGATTCAAATGGATTTCGGCTTGGCTATGGAAAAGGATACTATGATCGTTTTTTGATGAAATTTGCAGGAGATACGGTAGGACTGTGCTATAGTGCCTGTGTACAGTGGAATTTACCGCATGGATATTATGATCGACCGGTCGATGTACTGGTCACAGAAAAATATATCAGGCGCATATCACATGAAAAGTTTGCTGGAGGTAAGGCATGAACGACGAAAAAGAGAAACAGCAGAAGGATGATGAATCTCTGAATAGTTTCAGCGGAGATGCAGCCGTCCGTGCAGAAGCGGCCAGAGAGGCCGGCGAAGAAAAGCGATCCGAACAAGCGCATAAAAGACGAAATCGTCAAAAGCGAAAGAAAAATCGTCGGTTTTTCCGCTTGATCTGGTGGGCCATGATTATTGTTGTCAGTGCGGTTGTTGCAAAATATATGCTGACTGGAATGAATGATCTTCTTGCAATCGGAAGAAGTTCAACAACAGTGACGGTTGAAGTTCCGGAATCTGTGACGGAAAAAGAAGTTTCTATGTCACAAGATAATATCCAAAGTCTATCTTTTCAGCAGCTTTCTGCCGCAAAACAGAGTAATCAAGAAGTAACCCGCCAAATTGCTCAAATTCTGCAGAAAGCCGGTGTAATTAATGAACCGGATTTCTTCTGCTTGTATTCGGAAATTAGAAAAGCTGACGGTAGTTACCGCAACGGTTCTTTTGAAGTAAAGACAGATTTGGATTATGAGGGGATCATTAATACAATTCAGTCTACGGCAAATCGACAGGATATCGTAAAAGTAACGGTTCCAGAAGGACTCAATGCAATGGAACTGGGGACTTTATTGGAACAGAATGGAATCTGCAAGCAGGAAGATTTTCTTAAAGAACTAAATACCGATGCTTTTGACTCCAGCTATACAATGATTAATGCTCTAAATGAGGTTTCTGGAAAATATTATAAGCTGGAAGGCTATCTTTTCCCGGATACCTATCAATTTTATCAAAATGAAGATGTTCAGAACGTTGTGCAAAAGATGCTGCAGAATGCAAACAGCCAATTTACGCAACAGCTGCAGGATGAGGCGAAAAATCAGGGGTATACATGGGACCAGATTATTACACTGGCTTCTATTATTCAGGCGGAATCGGCCAATGAAGAGGATATGTATAATGTTTCTTCGATTCTCCACAACCGTTTGAATTCCGGCAAATCACTGGATATCTATACGTTAGACTGCGATTCGACGAAATACTATCCTTACCGGACGAAAGATGACATTCCAGAAAGTGAACGGAATACCTATCAGAGCAATTATAACACTTATCAGCTGCAGGGGCTGCCTGCAGGTGCTGTGTGTAGCCCAGGGCTGAAAGCAATTCAAGCAGCTTTGCACCCGAAAAACACCTCTTATTATTACTTCTGCCATAATCAGACAACGGGACAAGCCTATTATGCTTCCACTTATGCAGAGCATCAGGCAAATCTCCGGACCGCGGGGCTGCTCTAATGAAGAAAAGGCCAGAACTCCTTTCTCCTGCAGGAGATTTTGAAAGTTTGCAGGAAGCGGTTCGTTATGGGGCAAATGCCGTTTATCTTGCTGGAAAAGAATTTGGAATGCGCGCGGCATCTAAAAATTTTGGGGACGAGGAACTAATAGAAGCGGTTCGGTTTGCGCATGCACACGGGGTTAAAGTTTATCTTACCTGTAATACCATTCCAAGAAACGAGGAGCTTCAACGAATTCCAGAATTTCTGGAGAAAGCACAGGATGCAGGCGTTGATGCATTTATTATGACGGATTTTGGTGTGATGGAGATGGCAAAGAAATATGCACCGAAAGTTGCACTGCATATTTCCACACAAGCCGGAGTTGCCAATTACGCAACTGCAAATGCGTTTTATCATCTGGGGGCTTCAAGAGTGGTGCTCGCTCGTGAACTTTCCATTCCAGAGATTGCAGAAATTCGAGCAAACATTCCGGAAGATCTTGAAATTGAGTGTTTCGTGCATGGCGCTATGTGTGTTTCTTTTTCAGGAAGATGTCTCCTTTCCAACTATTTGACTGGGCGAGACGCCAACCGTGGTGCCTGCGCACAGCCCTGCCGTTGGAAATATGCTTTATGTGAAGAAACACGTCCGGGAAAATATTTTCCGATTGAGGAAGATAAAGAGGGAACATATCTGTTAAATTCCAAGGATATATGTATGATCGACCATCTTCCTCAGCTCTTGGAAGCTGGTGTTACCAGCTTAAAAATAGAAGGACGGGCAAAATCTCCTTATTATGTGGCAGCTGTTACGAATGCGTATCGGCGCGCCTTAGAGGATGCTGTGAATGGTGCTCCGTTAACTGCATGGGCGGAAGAAGAACTTCATAAAATTAGTCATCGAGAGTATTCTCACGGCTTTTATTTGGGGAAGGAACCCGGACAGACTTTGGAAAGCAGTGGATATGTCCGTGAATATGAAGTGATTGCTGTCTGCGAATCTTATGAAAATGGAATTGCAGTTTTAAAACAGAGAAACCGATTTTTTGCTGGTGAAACAGCAGATGTGATGGAGCCCGGAAAAGCACCATACCTTCTTCCGTTGACAGAACTTTATGATGAGGCCGGAGAGTCTCTCCAAAATGCAAATCATGCAGAAATGAAAGTGCTTTTAAAGACAGACATTCCGATTGCTCCCGGCGCTTTTTTACGTCATAAACTTTCATAAAATAAAATTATAGATTATAAAACACCTTCGAAGTGGAAAAACTATCCTTCGGAGGTGCTTTTTTATGGGAAAAAGGGTAGTTTCATTATTTGCAATTCTGATGCTCGGCCTGTCTATCTGCATTATTCGTCTCTATGGATTGACGATTTATGACGGGACTTTGGCACAAGCAGCTGCAAATCAGCAAAAATACACCTTGCAGATTCGAAGGGAGAGGGGAATGATTTATGACCGAAAGATGAAACCACTGACAGAAGGAAGCACCGAATATCTTGCAGCGGTTGCCCCCAGTACGGAAACAGCGGCGGCATTGAGTAAAATTTTGCCGCAGTCTAAAATTAAAAGTGTCTATCAGCTTTTAACGGAACGAAATCCTTTTCTGATGAAGCTGGATCAAAATATTTCGGCACCAGGGGTGACGGTTTTTCCGCTTAAAAGCCGTTATTCGAGCCCTGCATTGGCGACGCACTTAATTGGATATGTAGATGAGGGCGGTATGGGCGCTGCGGGAGCAGAAAAGGCTTTTGATGATTCCTTGTCTCAGAACGAAGGAGAACTAAAAATCACCTATCGAGTAGATGCTCTTGGACACATCCTTCCAAGTGACACGTCGGAAATTACAGATACGTTGTCGCAGGATTCTTCCGGAGTCGCCCTTACACTGGATCGAGATATTCAGGAAATCACACAAAAAGCAATGGATAGAAAGATCAGTAAAGGTGCAGCGGTGGTTTTAAATGCAGAAAATGGCCAACTGTTAGCCTCTGTCAGCCGCCCTGATTTTAATCCTGATGATATATCATCAGCAATGAATGCTTCTAATAGTCCATTACTCGATCGTACGATTTCATCTTATAGCGTTGGTTCTGTATTTAAATTGGTTTCGGCAGCGACTGCTTTGGAAAACGGCGCAGATCCAAATGAAGAATATAACTGCACCGGAAAAATTGAAGTCGATGGGCAGTCGTTTGCTTGCTATAATGGAGAAGCACATGGAAAAGTGAATCTTCAAAAAGCAATCTCAGAATCCTGCAATGGATATTTTGTACAACTCATGCAGAAAGTTCCGCAGGAGAAATTCTTATCAATGGCACGTTCCCTAGGATTTGGAGATTCTTATGAATTATTGCCGGGTATTCATAGTTCTGCTGGAACGCTTCCTTCGCTTAATACGTTAAAAATTCCCAGAGCGCTCGCAAATTTTTCTTTTGGGCAAGGAGAACTGACCGCTTCTCCAATTCAGATTGCGGCGATGACGGAGGCAATTGCTTCCGGCGGACTTTATAGAAAGCCGGTGGCTTTTTTAGGGACAGTGGATCAGGACGGGAACTTGACCACAAATTCGATGCAGCAGCCAAATAGAGTCATGTCTCAAGAAACATCTCTGATTCTAAAAAATGCGATGAAGCTTTCTGCGTCGGAGGGTACTAGTAAATTAGGAAAACCAGACTTTGTAGAGGCGGCGGCAAAAACAGCCACTGCTCAGACAGGACAGTATGACGGAGATAAAGAAAAGGTGATTAGCTGGTATACCGGATTCTTTCCTGCAGAGTCACCAAAATATGTAGTTACCATTATGGCGGAAGACGGCGATGGAGGCGGTACAACCTGCGGCCCTGTTTTTAAAGAAATTGCAGACGAATTATACCCGAAGAATTGACTTTTATCGCGGGAATGCTTATAATTTAAAAAGATGTGAAAAGCGATGAAGGGAAATAATTCTTTTTAAGGCATTGCAGAGATTCTGCCGTATGGTGCGAGGCGGAAATGTTACAGAAAGAATGAGCCGTCCCAGAGCTCCTTGCGGAGAGCAAAGGCGTTTTATCTGCGTTAAAGGTAAAAAGAGGTGACTGTCTGGATTTTCAAAAGGCAGTTGCAATTTGGGTGGTACCACGGACTCTTCCGTCCCATTGTGGGCGGAGGAGTCTATCTTTTTTTAAGATGATCATAAAAGGATGGAGAAAAAGTATATGGAGTGGACTGGATTAAATGAAATCCGCGAAAAGTATCTGGAATTCTTTGAAAGCAAAGGGCATTTGCGGTTGCCTAGCTTTTCTTTGATTCCGAAAGATGATAATTCGCTTTTGCTGATTAATTCCGGTATGGCACCGATGAAAAAATATTTTACAGGGGAAGTAACCCCGCCGCGCAAGCGCGTTACAACCTGTCAGAAATGTATTCGCACCGGCGATATTGAGAATGTCGGGATCACCGATCGTCATGGTACTTTTTTTGAGATGCTGGGCAACTTTTCTTTTGGCGATTATTTTAAGCATGAGGCCATTCCATGGGCATGGGAATTTTGCACGAAAGTTATGAAAATGCCGGTGGATAAGCTGTGGATTACCATTTATTTGGATGACGACGAAGCTTTTGAGATTTGGACAAAAGGAGTCGGCGTTAACCCGGATCATATCGTTCGTCTCGGCAAAGAAGATAATTTTTGGGAACACGGCTCCGGCCCTTGCGGTCCCTGCAGCGAAATTTATTTTGACCGCGGAGAAGAACACGGCTGCGGAAAACCTACTTGTGGCCCTGGCTGCGAGTGTGATCGCTATGTTGAATTTTGGAATGTCGTATTTTCGCAGTTTGATTCCGACGGAAAAGGAAACTATCCGCCGATGGAACACCCGAATATTGATACCGGCATGGGGCTGGAACGTCTTGCCTGCATTATGCAGGGAGTCGATAATCTGTTTTTGGTGGATACCATTCAAAGCATTTTGCAGCATGTATGCCATATTGCCAAGGTTGAATATGGAAAAGATAAGAAAAAAGATGTTTCAATCCGCGTGATCACAGACCATATTCGTTCTACTGTTTTCATGATTGCAGACGGTGTGATGCCTAGTAATGAGGGACGCGGTTATGTCCTGCGCCGTTTGCTGCGCCGTGCAGCCCGTCACGGAAAACTTTTAGGAATTAATCGTCCATTTCTCTCTGAAGTTGCGGAAACTGTAATTGAGCAAAGCAAAAAAGCTTATCCGGAACTTTCTGAAAAGCGTGCGATGATTTTGAAACTTGTTTCGGTGGAAGAGGATAGCTTTAGCCGAACGATTGATCAGGGGATGCAGCTTTTAAATCAACTGATTGATGATAATTCGACAAAATTGATTTCCGGAACGGACGCATTTAAACTAAATGATACCTATGGATTCCCTTTGGATTTGACAAAGGAAATTGCTGCGGAGCGTGGAATTCAGGTCGATGAAAAAGCATTCTTTGAATTGATGAAGGAACAGAAAGAACGTTCCAGATCTGCCCGTAAAAATGCCGGAGCAGATGCGTGGGCAGGAGAAAATAATCTTTTAGAGGATCTGTCTGAAACGGAATTTTTAGGATATACAGAAGATTCTGTAAATGCAAAGATTCTTGGAATCGTAAAAGATGGAGAGAGAGTCCAAAATGCGACTGCCGGAGACGATGTAACGCTGATCCTTGACCGTACTACTTTTTATGCGGAAAGCGGCGGACAGGTAGGCGATACCGGATTCATTACTTCTGCAGATGCGATTGTTAAAATTCAGGACACCACGAAAAATCACGCAAAAACTTTTCTCCATTTTGGCCACATCGATGCAGGAAGTCTTCAGGTAGGGGATACGGTTGTAACTGAGAGAGATCAGAAACGCCATCAAGCCATTATGCGAAATCATACGGCAGCTCACCTATTGCAGGCCGCTCTTCGAAAAACGCTGGGAGATCATGTGGAGCAGGCTGGACAGCTTGTGAATGAAGAACGGGTGCGCTTTGACTTTACACATTTTTCAGCTTTAACGGCAGAAGAACTCTCAAAAGTGGAATCGTTGGTCAATACCGTTATTTTGAATGCGATTCCTGTTACTTGCAAGGAAATGCCGATTGAAGAAGCAAAAAAATTAGGAGCAATGGCACTGTTCGGCGAAAAATACGGAAAAATTGTTCGTGTTGTTTCTGTTGAAGATTTCAGTAAGGAATTTTGTGGCGGAACACACGTTGATAATACTGCAAAGCTGGGGCTCTTTAAAATTGTTTCAGAAAGCAGTGCAGCTGCTGGAGTCCGTAGAATTGAAGCTGTTACAGGATTTGGGGTTTATGAGCTTTTAACAAATCTGCAAAAGGAAATCAGTGAGACGGCTTCTGTTATGAAACTCAACAGTGCCACTGATTTGCTTTCTCATGCAGAACAGATGATGCAGCAAATAAAAGAAAAAGACAATACGATCAACGAACTTTCCGAAAAACTTGCTGGATTTCAAATTGACGGTTTGTTTGCGGGAGCGAAGATGATTAACGGCGTACGGGTATGTACTGCAATGTTTTCCGGTACGGATTCTGCTACCTTGCGGACCATGTGCGATAAAATCCGTGACAAGGCTCCTGATATGGTTGCCGCTTTGATTGGAATTAATGAGGGGAAAGCTTCTGTGGCAGTCACAGTAGGAAAAGATGCAATGCAGCGCGGTGCACATGCTGGAAAGATTGCTAAGGCGGTCGCAATGATTGCCGGAGGCAACGGCGGCGGACGGCCTAATTTTGCGATGGCTGGTGCGAAGGATCTGACGAAGTTAGATGAGGCACTAAAAGCTACTGAAGGAATCGTGCAGAAAATGCTGAAACCTGAGGAATAAAACTGATAAAATGATTTGATGATAAACAAAATCATCTGGTGGAAAGGAGGAAAATCTAATGGATTGTGTATTCTGTAAAATTGTATCGGGGGAAATTCCAAGCAAAAAAGTATATGAAGATGATCTCTGTGTTGCTTTTTGTGATCTGGATCCGCAGGCGCCGGTTCATATTTTAATTATTCCGAAAGAGCATATTGAATCTGCAGCTAAGATCAATTCTGAAAACAGCAAAATCGTGGCACATATTTTTGAGGTGGCGGCGAAACTAGCTGCAGAAAACCATTTGGATGCTGGTTGGAGAATTGTCTGCAATGTTGGAGCAGATGGTGGACAAACGGTTCTGCATCTGCATTTTCATCTGCTCGGAGGACGCTCTATGAAATGGCCTCCCGGCTAAAAAATCAATCATTAAAGATTATTAGAGAAAGGTCTTGCTTTCATTGAATGAACAGATCGAAAAAAATGGGCTTGCTTATTACAGAATGACGATTGCCGGCTGCGTACGCGATCTTCCGATCTGCCCAATCGGAGAACATATGGATATTGCCGGATTTGTAATGCTCGGAGATGTTGAGATTACAGAACGTTCTGCAGAGGAGCTTTTAAAAAGATGCCCTGAGCATGATGTCGTAGTGACTGCAGAAACGAAAGGAATCCCGCTTTGTTATGAAATGGCACGGCAGGGATGCGGCCGCTATATTGTGGCCAGAAAAAGTGTAAAAGCTTATATGCGCAACCCGATTCATGTAGAGGTAAAATCCATCACAACGGATCATCTGCAGAGACTGTATTTAGCCGAAGATGATTATATCGGACTTAAAGGGAAGCGTGTGCTGATCGTAGACGATGTTATCAGCACAGGAGAGTCTCTTAAAGCGATGGAGGAGCTCGTAGAGAAATTCGGTGGGAATATTGTAGGGCGTGCTGCCGTATTGGCAGAAGGCGATGCGAAAGACCGCAAAGATATTATTTATCTGGAGCCTCTGCCATTGTTTGCAAAGTGATTTTTTGCAGGCAAACGAGGAGGGATTTTTATGAAGCGGCCGCTTGCGTTAGTAGGTTTTACATATCTGCTGGCACAGGTGGCCGCTGTCTTTTTAAAAAATTACTCGCTGACTGCCGGATTTTCTATTGGATGTTTTCTATCCTTTTTCATTTTGATGCGGATTCCATTTTGCAGAAAAACTGATCGCTTTCCGGTGGTGTTCCTGACCGCTGCAGTTGCTTTTGCAGTTTTTACAGTCAGTGATTGGAATGTTTCATCTGTTAAATCGTTCGATGATCGAGAAGTAACGGTAACCGGAACGGTTATCGAAACGCCGGAATTATCCAATGAGAAATTTTATTACATAGTGAAAGTGGATTCCTGCAAAGGAACAGACACAGATGAATTAATTGGGAAAACGATTCGTCTTTCGTCAAAACAGGCACTCGGTGCAGAGAGTTTTGACACTCTAACTTGTAGGGCACATTTTTATCCTACTTCGGATTCCTTTTCATCGTGGTCTAAAGGGATTTCTTTGGAAGGCTATATTTTTGAATATATGCCTTTTTCCTATGAGACACCGCAGAGCTATCCTTTGACTGCATTTCCAATGAAGCTGCGGGAACAACTGTTGAGCCATCTATGGGATCATCTTTCAAAAAAAGCAGCCAGCCTTGGAGGAGCACTGCTTTTAGGAGATAAGGCTTCTCTTAGCCAAAAAGTTGTGGACGATTTTCGATTGGCTGGAGTCAGCCATCTGATGAGCGTTTCCGGATTTCATATGGCGATTATGACGCAGCTCTTTTTCTTCCTTTTGACATTTGTGCCGATTTCCCGCCGCCGAAAGAACCTTTTTGCAGTATTTGGAATTTGGCTTTTCATGGCGGTTACGGCGTTTACCCCCTCCGTTCTCCGCAGCGGGATTATGTATTTGATCATGCTGATTGGAAGATTTTTTTATCGGCGCGCAGACAGTTTGAATTCATTGGGATTTGCCGTTTTCCTAATTTGCTTGCTGGATCCTTTTTCGGCAGCAGACCCAGGATTTTTGCTTAGTGTCAGCGCAACGCTTGGAATTTTGATTGCTGCTTCTCCGCTTACAGCCTATTTTCTGCATCGTTTACCGGAAAAGATACGAGGCAATAGAATTCTAAAAAAATTTAGTGAAATTCTTTCTTTGACGATTTCTTCAATGCTTTTTACACTTCCGGTCATCCTGATTTATTTTCACACGTTTACTCCGGCGTCCTTCCTTTCAAATTTCTGTTTGATTTGGCCGGTAACACTTTTTCTTTATGCAGTTTCTGGTACCGCAGTTTTAGGAGGAATTCCGGGTGTGAAAATTTTAGTGATCCCGTTTTCGTGGGCGGCAGAGCGTCTTGCAGACGGAATTTTAAAAATGGTACATTGGATTTCCTCTTTGCCGTATGCTTCTATTTCAGTATCAGAGGATTTTTCTCAATTCTTTTTGATGTGCGTTTTTTTGCTGTTTGGAATTACGCTCCTTTGCTTTTGCTCAAAGAAAAATTTACAAGCAGCGGGAATTTTATCCGTCTGCATTTTGTTTGCAGGAATTTTTGGATGTCAACTGGAAAGCTATAATGCCACGTGGGTCACGTTTGTAGGAAGAGGAAAGGAAACCAGCCTCATTCTTACAAAAAATGGGAAGAGTGCAGTGATCGGTTGTAATACAAAGAGCAGGCTGATTGATTATGCTCTTCGAGAGCAAAATACAAAAGAGGTCTGTTTTCTTACCTATTTGACGAAAAAGCCTTCAGAAGAATGGGCAGCTTCTGATTTGATCTCGAAATGGAAACCGGACCATGTATTGCTGCAGCCAGCCACATATTTGGAAGATTCTATCCGACTTGCATTGCCAAAAGCCAAAAGTGTTCATGCATTTGGAACTGCTTCTCAGATTGAGCTATGGGATCAAATTCGAATTACAGTTGTCCGTGGTGCAGCTCTTGCAACTATAAATGATACAAAACTTTTGATTTGTTCTAAAGGAACGTCACTTGATTCTCTGCCCCAATCATTTCAAAATGCAGATTTTTATTTTGGAGTTGATCTTCCAAAATCTTCAAAACCATTTCAGCCAAATAATATCTTTTTAAACCATTATTTATCTTCTTCACTGCAAAAGAGCAGCGCTAAATTGAATGTCCCAGTTTATATTACAGATGGGAATGGGAATTTTGTTTTGGAGATGAAGCCGGATAATACGATTAAAATCAGGAGGAGTGCATAATGCCGATTGTCTCAGAGCCGAATTTGCGCAAAATCACGGAGCAGAATCAACTGTCAGGCCTTTATTTGCTTTATGGGGAAGAACCATATTTGGTGTCCCAATGGGCAAATCGGATCATCAAAAAAGCGGTGGGGAAGAATGCGTCAGATTTTAATTTTCAGCGCTTTTCCGGAGACGCTTCTGCAGATGATCTTGGAGATGCTTCAGAGGCATTGCCATTTATGGCAGATAAAAAGTGCGTGGCGGTTTCAGACTTGACTTTGGACGGACGCACCCCAAATGAGATGAAGAAGCTGGAACAGCTGATTGCCGAAGTGCCAGAGACAACGGTTTTGTTAATTTATCAGCTTTCCCCAAATATTTTGTCGTCAAAAGATAAAAAATGGAAGAAAATTTTAGACCTTTGCAAAAAGGATGGAACTGTCGTGACATTTCCGAGAAAAAGTCAGCAGGAACTCTCAAAGATTCTTTGCACCGGGGCCTCTAAACATAACTGTGTGCTTTCTAAATTTAATGCAGATAAAATCATTGCATCTGCAGGAACTGATCTGAGTACACTTCTTCAAGAATTGGAAAAGCTTTGTGCTTATACAGGAGAAGGGGAGATCACTAAAGAGACAATCGATCAGCTGGTGACTAAAACTCTCGAAGTTCGTATCTACGATTTGAGCAAGTGGATTCTTGCAGGAAATTACGATAAGGCTTATCTTTTGTTGGATCAATTATTTGCTCAAAATATAGAACCGATTTCTCTGCTGTCAGTGCTGTCCGGAACCTATATGGATTTATATCGAGTGCGCTCAGCAATTGAGAGCGGAAATCGTGCTTTGGATGTGGGAAAATATTTCGATTATTCGAGACGGGAATTCGTACTGACTCGTGCAGAAAGAGAAGTGCACGATCTTTCTATGTCGGTTTTACGCAAAAGCTTAGATGTACTGGAAAAAGCGGATTTAGCGCTGAAAAGTTCTCGAGGGAATCGCAGAATTATTTTAGAAAAAACGTTGGCGGAATTATTGCTGACTGCCAAAGGAGACTAAAAGATGATTCATATCAATGAAGCAGTTGTAGTGGAGGGTAAATATGACCAAATTAAACTATCTTCCATAATTGATGCATTGATTTTACAAACACATGGCTTTCGAATTTTTCAGGACCGGGAGCAGCTTGACCTGTTGCGTCATTTAGCAGAAACGAGGGGACTTCTGATCCTTACAGATAGTGATTCGGCTGGATTTCAGATTCGTAATTTTTTGGTGGGGGCAATCGGCCCAAAATATATCAAGCATGCTTATATTCCCGATGTTTTCGGGAAGGAACGCCGAAAAGAAAAGCCCGGAAAAGAAGGAAAGCTTGGTGTAGAGGGAGTACCCAAAGAGGTCATTTTGGAAGCCCTGCGTCGCTCTGGTGCAATTGATGAGCAGTCTGAAACTTTAAAAACACCGCAAAACCAAATTACAAAACAAGATTTGTTTTTTTTAGGATTATCAGGTTGTGAACAAAGCGCGGAGAAGCGCAGGCAACTTTTGAATTATTTGCAATTACCTGAGCACCTTAGTACCAATGCGTTACCGAAAGTTTTGAATGCATTTTTTACAAAATCCGAATTTGAACAGATATGCGCTCGGATTTTTTTAAAAAGTGAAAATCCGGTTGACAAGATATAATACGAAGTGCTATAATATTTTAGTCGCTGAGATGCGCGAGTGCTGGAATTGGCAG
>DIQY01000132.1 GCA_002424295.1 Ruminococcaceae bacterium UBA5450
GAAAGATAAGAGGAATATCCGCCTTTATAACAGGTTAGATGTCCATTGGAAAGTTCAAAGGTACGGTTGCAGAGCTTATCAAGAAAATATCGGTCATGGGAAATCACTAAAAAAGCACCGTTAAAATTTCTAAGAAAGTCTTCCAGCCATTCAACACTGGAGATATCAAGGTGGTTGGTGGGCTCATCCAAAAGAAGCAAATTGGAGGAACTTAGCAGAAGCTTTGCAAGCTGAAGTTTAGCGCGCTGACCGCCGCTTAAAACGCCGATCGGCTGTCCCATCTGCTCGTCAGTAAAACCAAGACCGAGAAGAGTGCTGCGTGCTCTGGCGCGGCAGGTTAATCCTCCTCGACGAAGAAATGTATCATTGAGCAGACTTTGACGCTCAATTAGACGATCCATATCCGGGCTGCCTGCGCCAATAGCATGTCCGATTTCTTCCAGATTCTGTTCCATTTTCAGAAGATCGGAAAATACAGTCAGAACCTCTGCATAGGCGCTTTTCTCTAAGTCACGGCAAACATGCTGTTCCATATATCCAATTTGTGTGCGGTTGGCTTTGGAAACGGTTCCTTCATCGGCAGGCTGCTCTAAAGTCAGTGCTTTTAAAAGCGTCGTTTTGCCGCTGCCATTTGCCCCCACTAGACCGATCCGGTCATTTTGCTGAATTTCGAAGGAGACATTTTGAAAAACTGTTTCAACTCCAAATGATTTTGACAGTCCACTTACGCTCATCAACCCCATTCAAAAATCCCCCTTCAAAAAATTACATACCATCTTA
Organism: Ruminococcaceae bacterium UBA5450; assembly: GCA_002424295.1. Lineage (GTDB taxonomy): Bacteria > Bacillota > Clostridia > Oscillospirales > Acutalibacteraceae > Caproicibacterium. The sequence continues at coordinate 781 of DIQY01000132.1, forward strand.
TTATACAGAAACAATTTTCTAAAATCAAGATAATCACTTTACGCAGACGTGGAGCGATGATATAATTATCCAGTAGGAGATGATTGCGTGCAAATCGGGATTTCGACCGCCTGCTTTTATCCGGAAGCATTGGAAAATGGATTTGAAAAGCTGCTGAATTGTGGCTTCCGCTTTTTTGAAGTGTTCGTTAATACGTTTTCCGAGCTACATCACCCGTATCTCGATCAGCTTAAAATTCAGGCGGAAAGCCGTGGTGCCAAGATTTTAAGTCTGCATCCGTTTACATCCGGCTATGAGAGTTTCCTGCTTTTTTCGGCCTATGAGCGTCGGTTTGAAGACGGTATGGAATTTTATCGCCAGTATTTTGAGGCAGCGGCGTTTTTGGGCGCAGAAATTTTAGTGCTGCATGGACAGAGAAAAGAGCGCGCAGGGGATATTCCGGAAGAAATCTATTTTGAACGGTATCATCGCCTTTTTGAACTTGGAAAAACTTATGGAATTACACTTGCGCAGGAGAATGTAAATGCGTTTTGCAGCGAAAATCCGGAATTCTTACACCGTATGCGGTCTTATCTGCACGAAGACTGCGCATTTGTTCTTGATCTGAAGCAGGCAGTGCGGTCTGGTCATGATCCATTTGAGACTTGTGCACAGATGGGAGAGCAATTAGTACATATCCACCTTAATGACCACAAGCCCGGAAAAGATTGCTTGCTGCCGGGTCAGGGAATTACAGATTATGGTCGGTTGATGAGGCAGCTCAAACGGCAGAACTATAAAGGAAACTTAATTATTGAAGTTTATCGGAAGAATTTTCGCGATCGTCAGGATCTGATTGAGGCAAAGCAAAAGGCTGAAACAATTCAAAAATATTTTTACACAATATCATCTTGAATTTCAGAAAAAATTCGTGTTATAATAAATAATATTGGGATTATGTGTTGGAATGTGTTGGAATTATAATAAGGAGGTAGGCTGATGAAATGTCCATATTGTGGAAATGAAGAAAGCAAAGTGATTGACTCTCGGCCGACAGATGAAGGAGAGCGAATTCGCCGCCGCCGGGAATGCCTTAAATGTGCAAAAAGATTTACGACTTATGAAATCATTGAAACAGTTCCGATTATCGTTATTAAGCGAGATAAATCTCGCGAAACATTCGACCGAAATAAACTGCTGAACGGCCTTCTGCGTGCCTGTGAAAAGCGGCCGATTTCTGTGGATCAGCTGGAGCGTGTTGTGGATGAGATTGAAAACATGCTTCAAAATTCTTTAGATCGAGAAGTCCCGTCTTCTTTGATTGGCGAATATGCAATGAAACAACTGCAGAAGATCGACGAAGTCGCTTATGTTCGGTTTGCATCGGTCTATCGTCAGTTTCAGGATATCGATACTTTTATGGAAGAACTCAGTCGTATTATGAAGAATAAAAAATAAAGCCATAAAAGACTTTTGATTTCAAAATGATGTGTATTGTTTATTTCGCAGTACGCATCATTTTTTATTATCATAGATTATATGGTATATGACATTTTTCCGTTTTTAGTTGGCATTAAATTTCAATAGTAGAAGAAAATTGTATTTTGCGCATCTCCTTGCTTTATTAGAGAACGAAAATGATAGAAAAAATAACAGGATTGACATTTTTTTATTTTTGTATTAATATAAAAAAGTGTTTATAAATAACTTTACATAATTGCAATTTTTAAGATAAAAAATTGTAAAATATTGTATTTTGATATTTGTGCCTGTTTGAATGATAAAAACAGAGTATACTAGAGTTAGAGCTGAAAGATTTCTCTTTTAAAAATGGGAGAGTGCTGAGTTTGGATAAATTTGTAATTACCGGCGGCCGCCGCTTGGAAGGCGAAGTTAATATTAGCGGAGCTAAAAATGCAGCGGTTGCCATTATACCAGCGGTGGCATTATCTGATGATGTGTGCCGCTTGGAAAATATACCAGAGATTACAGACGTTGCTTCTATGCTGCATATTTTGCGTGATTTGGGGGCAAAGGTCCGTTGGGTTAACCATACCACTGTAGAAATTGATCCCCGTCCTATGAATAGTTATGTGGCTTCTTATGAATTGTCGCACAAAATTCGTGGTTCTTACTATCTTTTGGGTGCACTTTTGGGTAGATTCCATCATTCGGTGGTTCCATTGCCAGGCGGCTGCTATCTTGGAGTGCGACCGATTGATCAACATTTAAAAGGATTTGCCGCATTGGGGGCTTCTTATACGCTTTCCGGTGGCATGGTAGATGTACAGAGTGACCATCTGCACGGGGGCAATGTTTATCTGGATGTCGTTTCAGTAGGTGCGACGATGAACATTATGCTGGCGGCAGCAAAAGCTCCGGGCATGACAGTGATTGAGAATGCAGCAAAGGAGCCGCATATCGTTGATTTGGCAAACTTTTTGACGACAATGGGTGCGGATGTTCGTGGTGCCGGTACCGATGTCATTAAGATTCACGGAGTGGATCATCTCTGTGGGACAACCTATTCTATTATTCCGGATCAGATTGAGGCCGGAACTTATATGGTGGCTGCCGCCGCAACCTGTGGAGATGTACTGGTTAAAAATGTAATTCCGAAACATTTGGAATCCATTACGGCAAAGCTGGAAGAAATGGGAATAGAAGTGACAGAATTTGATGAGGCCGTTCGTGTACGCAGTACCGGAGTCCTCAACAAATGTAATATCAAAACAATGCCCCATCCGGGATTTCCGACAGATATGCAGCCGCAGTTTTCGGTTTTGCTTTCTCTGGCGAACGGAACCAGTATGGTGAATGAGAGTGTTTGGGATAATCGTTTTCGCTATGTGGAAGAACTGCACAAAATGGGTGCTCAGATTTCGGTGGATGGAAAGCTTGCGGTGATTGAGGGAGTTGATCATCTCAATGCGGCTCCCGTACATGCATGTGATCTTCGTGCCGGTGCAGCGCTGGTGATCGCAGCTTTGGCTGCAAATGGTACCAGCACGATCGAAGGGATTCATTATATCGAACGCGGTTATGAGCACATTGTTGAGAAGATTCAGGCTCTGGGGGGTCAGATTGAACGGGTTACGGAAGAAAATCCCATAGGAGCGCAGGTAGTATAAAATCCTTAAGGGATGACAACAGGTCATCCCTTTTTTCTTTTTAGGGAGGAAATGTGATTTGGCAAGATTTTGCCCGCTGTTCAGTGGAAGCAGCGGAAACAGTTATTACATAGGCTCTGCAGGAGCGGGAATTTTGATAGATGCCGGTCGGAGTGCCAAACAACTGATTCAGCGGATGGAATTGTGCAAAATTGATCCTAAAACGATCCAGGCAATTTTTGTAACGCATGAACATTCCGACCATGTTTCGGGACTGCGAGTTTTGGCTTCCCGCTTAAAAGTTCCGGTTTATGCATCGAATGGAACGCTTGGAGCCTTGGAAAATTTAAAAATTGCCAATGGGAGTTTTCGCGCTTTGCCGCTCGACTGGAACGGGACTAATTGTGCGGGAATGCGTGTTACACCATTCCATATTCCGCATGACTGCGCCGAGGGAGTCGGTTACCGAGTTGAAACATCAGACGGACGAACCGCTGCTTTTGCAACCGATCTCGGCCATTTTACGGAAGAGGTACGGTGCCATATTATGGGAGCCGATTTGGTGGTTTTGGAATCCAATCATGACGTAGGGATGCTCCAGAATGGGCCCTATCCATACTCACTCAAAAAGCGGATTCTTTCGGATACCGGGCATCTCTCCAATATTGCCTGTGCGGATGCTATTTCAGAACTTGTCCGTATGGGAGCTGCCAGATTCTTCCTTGCACACCTGAGCCGTGAAAATAATACGCCGGAGATTGCGCTGCAGACAACGCTTTGTGCGCTTACGATGGAAGGGATGAATCAAGGAACAGATTTTGAGCTTTCAGTGGCGCCTCGGGAAAACCCCGGAAATCTTACGTTCTTTTAAGGAGCGAAAAAATGCTGAATGTACAAATTGTTTGTATTGGGAAACTAAAAGAATCCTATTGGCGTTTGGCTTGCAGTGAGTATGAAAAACGTATGCAGAGCTTTGCAAAGTTTTCCATTCGGGAATTGTCGGAATGCCGTCTGCCGGAAAATCCAAGCGCGGCTCAAATTAAGTCGGCATTACGAGAAGAAGGGGAGCATATTCTTTCTGAGTGCAAAAATACGGAAATAGTTCCACTTTGTATTGAGGGAAAAGAGATTTCCTCTCCGGATCTTGCAAAATGGATTGGAAATAAAGCAGTTTCTGGAGTTAGTTCCATTTCTTTTGTAATCGGAAGCAGTTTTGGACTTGATGATTCGGTAAAAGAATCAGGAAATCTACGCCTTTCAATGTCACCGATGACGTTTCCGCATCAGTTGGCACGGGTGATGCTCTGTGAACAAATTTATCGTTCTTTTCAAATTTTGAATCATGGAAAATACCATAAATGAGGCGAATAATTATGAAAACAGGAGTAGTTGATGTTGGCGGCGGACTGCGAGGAATCTATGGAGCCGGTGTGTTTGATTATTGTTTGTTGAAGGGAATCCAGTTTGACGAATGTATTGGCGTGTCTGCAGGCAGCGCAAATATTGTGGCTTATCTTGCAGGTCAGCGCGGAAGAAATTTACGGTATTACCGCGACTATGCCTTTCGCCCAAATTACATGAGTTTACATAACCTTGTTCATGGGGGTTCTTATCTGGATCTTAATTATGTCTATGGAGTTCTCAGTAATTCGGACGGAGAATATCCTTTGGATTATGCAAAATTTGTAGAAAACCCAGCAGAAATGAAAGTAGTTGCTTCTGAGGCAGTGAGCGGAAAAGTAAAATATTTTGATAAAAGTGATTTTTTAAAGGATAATTACGGAATTCTTGGCGCTTCTTCTGCAATTCCGGTTGTTTGCCGTCCATATCCATTCCACGGAACTCTTTATTTTGACGGGGCACTCAGCGATCCGGTTCCGGTGCAAAAAGCGCTGCACGATGGCTGCGAGCGCGTCGTTGTGATTTTGACAAAACCGCGGAATTTAATTCGTACTTCCGGTGGAGATGACCACTTTGTACGTATTTTGCGCCGCAGATATCCCAAGGCGGCACGAAATCTTCATCTTCGGGCAAAAAGGTACAATGAGGGCGTTGCTTTTGCCAAAGAATTGGAGGAAAAAGGGAAAGCAGTGATTATAGCGCCGGACCAGATTGCCGGGATCAATACGCTTACTAAAAACAAAAATATGCTGGAACACCTTTATCAGAAAGGGTTCAAAGATGCAGAAGCAATTAAAGCTTTTTTAGGGTGATAAGACGGTCAATGACCAAAAGAAATTTGCATAAATAGAAAAAATAATCTTCAAAATTCAAAAAAATGGAATTGAGTTTTAGGAGATTTTTGAAATTGCAATGAAATTTTTTAAAAAGTGTTATGCAAATTCTCGAAAATTTAGCAAAAAATCCGCAAAACTTGTGCAGAAAATGAAATGCCTCTTTTAGAAGGCAAAAAACATTGACACAACCTGCAAAATATAATAAAATATGAGTGTCAAAACGAATACAGTTTAAATGGCAAGGAGGTTCTGAAAACAGGGCGGCTTTGCCATTTTCTATTTTTGAAAACAAGAAGGGGTGATTTCTTGAGATTCACAAAAATGCAGGGAATCGGGAATGATTATATCTACATTAATTGCTTTGAAGAAAAGGTCCCGGATCCGGCGGCTTTGAGCATTCGTTTGTCAGATCGGCATTTCGGAATTGGTTCAGATGGGATTATTCTGATTAAACCGAGCAGACAGGCAGACTGTGAGATGGATATTTATAATGCGGATGGTTCTCGTGCCATGATGTGCGGCAACGGGATTCGATGTGTCGGAAAATATGTGTATGATCATGGAATCTGCAAAAAAGATGTGCTGCGGGTCGATACCCAAAGCGGAGTGAAAACGCTTTATCTGAATGTTCAGAATGACACTGTTCAATCGGTACGTGTCAATATGGGAGCCCCAATTTTGAACCCTGCCCAGATTCCAGCGGATTTTTCAGGAGACCGGGCGGTCAATGTGCCGCTTTTGGTGGATGGAAAAGAATATCGCGTCACCTGTGTATCTATGGGAAATCCACATTGTGTGACTTTCGTAAAGGATGTTGCTTCTCTTAATTTAGCAGCGATTGGACCTTCCTTTGAGTGCCATCCAGCGTTTCCGCAGAGGGTTAATACGGAGTTCGTTGAAGTGCTTTCTGATCACGAGGTAAATATGCGTGTTTGGGAGCGCGGCAGCGGCGAAACTTGGGCTTGCGGAACCGGAGCGTGTGCTTCGGCGGTTGCCTGTATCTTAAACGGGATCACCTGTCATAGCGTGCTGCTGCATCTGCGCGGCGGGGATTTACAGGTAAGCTGGGACGAAAAAGAAAATACCGTTTGGATGGAAGGTCCGGCAGTAACTGTTTTTGATGGGAAAATTGAAGTTTGATAATGATTCGATATTAACATAGAAAAAAATAGCTGATTCTTATTATATAGTAACAGACAAAAGGAGTGTTTTAGCGTTGGTAAAGGCAAATGAAAATCTGGCAAAACTTCCTGCAAGTTATTTGTTTGTAGACATTGCAAAAAAAGTAGAAGCTTTTCAGAAAGCTCACCCGGAAAAAGAAATTATTCGGCTTGGAATTGGGGATGTAACTCGTCCTTTGGTACGCCCGGTTGTAGATGCAATCAAAAAAGCGGCAGAGGAAATGGGCCACCCGGAGACTTTTCACGGTTATGGACCGGAAGCCGGATATGAGTTCCTTCGAAAAGCAATTGTTACTCATGATTACAAAGGACTAGACATTTCAGAAGATGAAGTCTTTGTCAGTGATGGAGCCAAAAGCGATACCGGTTCTATCGGAGATATTTTCAGCGTCGATAATGTAGTTGCAGTTTGTGATCCGGTTTATCCTGTTTATGTGGATACCAACGTGATGGCAGGCAGAGCGGGGACTTATGCAGAAGGAAAAGGCTGGAGTAAGATCGTTTATTTGCCCTGCAAAGAGGAAAATGAATTTTTGCCTCAGCTTCCAAAGCAGGACGTGGATATGATTTATCTTTGTTTTCCGAACAATCCTGCTGGTGTCAGCATTTCAAAAGCGGAACTTGAAAAGTGGGTTCAGTATGCGCTGGATCATCAGGCGGTTATCCTGTATGATGCAGCATATGAAGCATTTATTTCTACCCCCGATGTACCGCACAGCATCTATGAGATTGAGGGTGCAAAGAAGTGTGCGATTGAGTTCCGCAGTTTCAGTAAAACGGCCGGGTTCACCGGTACTCGCTGTGCGTTTACAGTAATTCCAAAAGATCTTGTGATCGACGGTATTTCTATGAATCGTCTGTGGAGCCGTCGTCAGTCCACAAAGATGAATGGTGTCTCCTATCCTATACAGCGTGGGGCAGAGGCTGTTTATTCTGAAGAAGGACAGAAATTGGTCCGTGAAAACATTGCGTATTATAAACAAAATGCCCACATTATTGTAGACGGATTCCGCAAAGCTGGATTTACTGTTTATGGTGGTCAAGATAGTCCCTATGCGTGGCTGAAAGTTCCGGCGGGGATGACCAGCTGGGAATTCTTTGATCAGCTTTTGGAAAAATGCGGCGTTGTTGGTACTCCCGGAAGTGGATTTGGAATGGCAGGAGAAGGATTTTTCCGCCTGACTGCATTTAATACTAAGGAGAATACGGAGAAAGCAGTTAAACTAATTGTCGATGCTTTTTCAAAAGAAAAATAGAGTTTATCTGTGAAGAGGGCCCCTGGTTCAAGGGCTCTCTTTGTGCGGAA
>DIQY01000042.1:0-8656 GCA_002424295.1 Ruminococcaceae bacterium UBA5450
GCAATGATTTCTTTTCCATCTTTTAAAATAACCGCTTTACTGGAAGTAGAGCCGATATCGATTCCAAAAGTATACATGTGGAAATTCTGGCTCCTTTCGTTAAGCCTTCGTTAAATTACTTCTCCGGCTTCCTGCATTTTTTTAACTTCTTTTTTTGTGTATCCGTTTTCTCTTAAGACTTCATCCGTATCACAGCCGATCTTTCCGGAAGTTCTGCAAGGAATATGAGCCGGATCGATGGAACTAAAATGTACCGGACCATTTGTAAATACGGTCTTTACCCCATCCGAATACTCATGAAAATAAGTATAATGATTTGCAACCACCTGTGGATCATAAGGCACGTCTTTCATATGACGGACAGGCTCATGTGGCAAATCATGTTCGTCCAGCAGCTTATGCCAATATTCGACCGGATATTTTTTAAACGTCTCATCGAAAATCGTGGTAAGATCTTTTCTGCTCGCTTTGGTGTAAAATTCCGTAATGGTAGAAAAGCGTGGATCCTTTGCAAGTTCCGGTCTTTCGATCACTTCACAAAGTTCCGGAAAACGACGATAATCTATGACTGCAAGATAAATCCACTCGCCGTCGGCACATTTGTAGGCATTGCTGGTCGCATGACTGCAGTCATAATGGTCTCGTGGGAATACCCTTCCGTTAAATGCATTCAACAGTCCTGTAGTCAACATGAAAATTCCAGCCTGCAGCAGAGAGACATCTACTTTTTCGCCCGCTCCGGTTTTTGCTTTTTTGTAAAGTGATGCAGAAATTCCAGCAGCAAGTGCCACTGCCACACTATGATCGCCAACTCCAGCAACCGTCATCAGAGGAGGACCTCCGGCAGGCGCTAAATCGCCTAAGAATCCGCTGCGGGAACAAAATGCAGTATAGTCATAACCGGGGCGGTCTTTTTCCGGGCCTTCTGAACCATATCCAAGAACGGAAGCATGGATCAATCCCGGATACTGGTCTTTTAGCTGCTCATAGGTGAGTCCCATTCCCTTTAATGCCTGCACACGATAATTGGTTAAAAACACATCCGCTGTTGACAAAAGCTTATGAAAAGCTTTCATCCCCTGTTCCGTACGCATATTGAGGCATACAAAGCGTTTATTGATATTCTGCTCGTCAAAATGGGGATTTGCTACTTCTGTGCATGGAGAAAGGGAAGTGCCTGCCTGTTTTCTCCATGTGTCACCATTCGGAGATTCCACTTTAATGACATCCGCACCCCATTCGGCCAAAATTCGGCTTGTCATCGGGCCTGCCAGCATCGTGGAAAGTTCTATCACTTTTACACCTTCCAATGGTCTCATAATAAATTTCCTCCTTTAATTCAAATTAATTTTTATCAGCAGCCTTTAAAATTGGGGGAACGTTTTTCAAGGAATGCTGCTGTTCCTTCTTTGCGGTCTTCGGTACTAAATGCTACCGTTTGTGCCAGACGTTCAATCATCAGGCCGGTATTGATATCGGTTTCGCTTCCCATATTGATTGCAATTTTTCCCATTGTAATTGCAACAGGACCTTTGGCCATAATCTTTTTTGCCATTTTTTCGGCCGCCGCCATCAAAGACTCATGATCATCTTCCGTTACCTGATTGACGAGTCCAATCGAGTGTGCCTCTTCTGCGTTGATAATTCGTCCGGTAAAAATTAATTCCTTTGCTCTTCCGATCCCAACAAGGCGCGTTAGGCGCTGTGTACCACCCGCTCCCGGGATAATACTCAAATTCACTTCCGGCTGACCAAATTTGGAACGTTTTGTTGCGATTCTCAGATCACACGCCATTGCAAGCTCACAGCCACCGCCCAAAGCATAGCCGTTCACTGCGCAAATGACAGGTTTATAAAGATCTTCCAAATCCTTTAATGCGATAGAAGAAGTTCCCTGCAGCATTTTCAAATAAGCGCGGTCATGGATTTCTTTAATATCTGCGCCGCTCGCAAGTGCTTTATCTCCCGCCCCGCTGACAATAACGACCTTTACCTCATCATCTTCCCGCGCACACTGCACTGCTGTGCGGATATCATTCCACATAGCCGGCGTCAGTGCATTCCGCATTTCTGGGCGATTCAAAGTAAGATACAGAATTCCCTCACGATTTTCATAAAGAATGTTTTCGAACTTCATCAAATAATCCCCGCTTTCTTCATTTCGTCTACTTTTGTGGCATCCCAACCTAAATACTCCTCATAGACTTCACGATTGTGCTGTCCCAAAGTAGGCGGAGCAATATGATTTGTTCGGTACCCAGAACCCATCTTGATGGGCGTTCCCATTGTCGGAATCTTTCCAAGCACCGGGTCGTCAATCTCAAAAACGACCCCTTTTTCATCTACATAATCATCGTTCGCGAGATCAGCTGGCGACAGGAGCGGCCCATTGGGGACCCCGGCTTTTTCAACCATATCCAGCGCTTGTGCTCTGGTCTTGTCTTTTAACCACTCTGAAACGATTGCGTCTAATTTTTCCACATTCTGAATCCGCAGTGTGTTATTCGCGAACTCTGGTGAATGCAGCCGCTTATCTCCGATCAGCTCCGAAAGCTTCTCAAACATCTTCTGACTGGCTGCCGCAATATAGATGTAGCTGTCTTTGGTCTTATAAAGATTGCACGGTGCTACAGTCGGTCTGCGGTTTCCGGTACGCTCCGTTGTTTTTCCTGTCAGCCGATATTCTGGGATTCTCCATTCCAAGCCACAGATCAAAGCATCGGTAATTGCAATATCGACCAACTGTCCTTTTCCGGTACGCTCTCTGCCAAGCAATGCAATCGAAATTCCGAGTGCCGCCTGGTATCCGCCGATGTAGTCTCCGATAATCGTCCCGATTTTTTGCGGATGACCATCCGGATCGCCTGTACAGTCCATCAATCCGGACATCGCCTGCATGACCATATCCAGCGCTTTCTTATCTTTATAGCGCCCGTAAAGTCCGAATCCACTGATATAACAAGCAATTATTTTTGGGTTTCTTTCCTTGATCTTTTCATAGGTCAGGCCACATTTTTCCAAAAACGCAACACGGTAATTTGTCAGAAACACATCGGATTTTTCAATCATTTTTAAAATTGTTTCCAACCCTTCCGGCTTCGTAATATCCAAGGTAACCGATCTTTTATCACGATTGAAAACTCTGTAATAAAGACTTTCTCCTTTATAAAAAGGCCCGTTTGTCCTAGTAACATCCCCTACTCCGGCCCGTTCAACATGAATGACATCCGCACCCCATTCACCAAGGATCTGCCCTGCAACAGGGCCTGCCACCCAATGGGTCAGTTCGACCACACGAATTCCTTCAAGATTCATACTCAAAATTTGTAATGCTCCTTTCGATCTGTAAATTTCATAACTTCCACTCATTGAAACAAGCAAAAAGCATGCCAATATTCTTTATCACGACAAAATTTTATTTTTGCTTTTTAAAAAGCCGAATACTTTTCATCTTTTTAGAAAAGTGTTCGGCTAAAAATTTTATTCAGATTACAACTGCAAATCTTATCTTATAAAGAGATTTTTTCCTAAATTTAAAGTCTTACTTTTCCTTTCCCTTTTATTTATCACTCCGTTAAAAAATTTTTTTAATGTCTTTCATGATCATCTTTGAAAAACCGAAAAAACACTTTATAAAATGTGCATGTTTCACTTTTTATGTGAAGTGTGCACGTTTCACATTTCACATTTTATATTTTTATACAACTATGTCATAAAATATTGTGTGTTTTGACGAATGCTTTTTTGAAAAAGTGCACAATTATTCTTTATGTTTTTGTATAGTGTGAAAAATTATCTTTCAGGTTTTTTCTAAAAAGCCGCTGTTTTCCCGGATTCTTTCAAAAAAGAAATCTTTTTTCTCCCTTTTTCGCAATAATTGGCACGGATATTGCTTGTTCTTCTTAGTGACGTGACCAATTAAGCAGTTATTCGAAAATCTGTATTTATTTTTTGAAGGGAGTCATCAATAAATGGAAAAAGAAAACGTTTATATCATGGGAGCCGTTCGTACAGCAATCGGTAAATACGGCGGATCTCTCAAAAGTGTTCCTGCTCACCAAATGGGAGCTGCCATTATTAAGGAAGTCTTAAAACGTGCAAATGTTACAGGTGATATGGTCGATGGTGTTGTCTTAGGAGAAGTTCGTCAGAGCACCGAGGCTTCTAATATTGCAAGATGCGCCGCTTTGGAAGCCGGTCTTCCGGAAACAGTTCCTGGATTCACCGTAAATCGGTTGTGTGCTTCTGCAATGCAGGCTGTTTACAGCGGCAGTCTTCTCATCTGGCATGGCGATGCAGATGTAATGATTACCGGCGGTACCGAAAACATGAGCCGCGCACCCCATTATCTTAGAAACGAGCGCTGGGGGAACGGTCCGCTTACCCTAATCGATTCCAATATTGAGGGCGGCACTACCGACCAGCCTTACAGTATTTATGGCAGCGATCTCAGCATGCCAAAGACTGCTGAAAACGTTGCGGAGCAGTTCCACATCTCTCGTAAGGAGCAGGATGAATTCTCCGCAGAAAGCCAGCGCCGTGCAGCTGTTGCAATTGAAAAGGGATACTTTAAAGATGAAATTCTTCCGCTGGAAATCAAAGAAAAGAAACGTACCTTTACCTTTGATACGGATGAGTTCCCCCGTCCTGGGACCACAATGGAAATTCTTTCGAAGCTTCGTCCAATTGTAAAGCCTGACGGAACAGTCACTGCAGGCAACTCCTGCGGACGTAACGATGGCGCAGCCGCTCTGGTTCTCATGTCCGAAAAGAAAGTAAAAGAAACCGGACTCAAGCCGCTGGCAAGAATCGTGGATATCACAGGTGCTGCTCTTGACCCGAGAATCATGGGATATGGCCCGGTCATTTCCACCCGCAAAATCATGAAACGTACCGGCATGACAATCGATCAGTTTGACCTGGTAGAACTCAACGAGGCATTTGCTTCTCAGTCGGTCGCCTGCATCCGCGATTTGGGACTTGATCCTGCAAAAGTAAATATTAACGGCGGCGCGATTGCTCTTGGTCATCCGCTCGGCTGCACCGGTGCCCGTCTGATTGTCACCCTGCTGCACAACCTGCAGAGAACAAATGGCCGTTATGGTCTTGCTACTCTCTGCATCGGCGGCGGACAGTCCATGGCAACCATCATCGAAAGACTTTAATCACAGAACATATTAAAAAATAGTGAGGTGTATCCATATGACTATTGATCAGATAAAAACAGTGGTTGTAATTGGTGCAGGCGCCATGGGGCAGCAAATTGCTATGAATACCGCTCTCAATGGACGTGCAAAAAATTATAAAGTTGTTATCTGTGATTCCTTCCCAAGTGCTGTAGAAAAAGCACAAAAATGGGCCGCAGAATATCTGAAAGGCCGCGTTGCAAGATGCCGTATCACCCAGGAAGAGTGTGATCAAATAAGCGAAAATCTTTCCTTCTCCAATGATGTAGATGCTTCTGCAGCAAAAGCGGATTTCATTATCGAAGCCATCATTGAAAATCTAAAAATCAAGCGGGAACTTTTCCAGAGAATCAGCAAGCTCTGCAAACCGGATACTATTATCGGCACCAACAGTTCCAACATGGTTAGCTCCAAATTTGCCGATGTTACCACCAATCCGGACCGTCTTTTAAATGTTCATTATTTCAATCCCGCTTTGGTTATGAAGCTGGTAGAAATTGTTCGCGGACCTCATACTTCTGAAAATACCATTCAAACTGCAAAGGCTTTCGCAGCCAGCACCGGAAAATCTCCGATTATCATTAACAAAGAGATCCCTGGATTCGTCGCAAACCGTATCAATGCAGCTGTTACTCATGAAGCCTGCTCTCTTTTGGAAAAAGGGATTGCTTCTGTTGAAGACATTGACACTGCCTGCGAAAAAGGACTTAACTACCCGATGGGACCCTTTAAACTGATGGATCTAACCGGCATTGATGTCAACTATTATGTCCGCCGTGATCGCTATGCCGAGAGCGGAGACGAATACGATAAACCCAGCCCGCTGGTCGTTGAAAAGTTCAAAAAAGGTGAATGCGGAAGAAAAACAGGAAAAGGCTGGTATGACTACACAACCCAATCAAAAAAATAATTTTATTTTGCGAAAAGGAATTATAAAGACTTCTTATTTACGCTAAGATAAAATGATTTTTAGAATATTTACTTAATAAATTGCGATTCCCAAGATGCTCAAAATGATTCTCATATGATAAGTGCAAAGAAATTCAGACCATCTTTTCTTACATATAAAACATTTTCGCTGTAGACACATTAAAAGCTTAATTCAATTTTTAGAATCAAATTGCAATTAATGCATCTCTTACCAACTCTAAAAAGTGCTTTTATTAAAAAATGTAACAATAAAAATTAATTTCCTATTTTATGAGAGGTGAATGTAAATGGCATCAAGTACTATTGCAATCATTATCACTGTCATTACAATGATCATTTTTATGATCGACAAATTACCTATGAGTGTAACTGCCTGCCTTTGTGCATTGGCAATGGGCATTGCGCTCCCTGAAATGAAACTGTCTCAAATTTATTCCGGATTCGGCGGCAGCTCGATTGTCATGGTTGCCGGCATGATGATTGTCGGCGACGCACTATTCCAGACCGGCGTTGCACAGCGTCTGGGTGCTAAAATCGGCAAGCTGAAAATTGCTCAGAATGAAAAATGGTTTATCGTTCTGATCGTTATCGTCTGCACGATTATGTCCGCATTTATGAGCAACTCCGGTTGTATCGCCATGTGGATGCCGATTATCGCAGCAGTTGCTGCCGGCTCCAACGGAAAAATTCGTTCCAAGATGGTGATTATGCCTGCCGGCATCGCCTGTATCGTCGGCGGCGGCTCCACTCTGACTGGTTCCGTTTCTCAGGTAACCGCAAACTCTATTTTGATGGGAACTGCCGGCTATGAAGCCGGAATGGGTGTCTTTGATATGACCCGTGTCATGTGGTCAGTCTGTATCGTTCAAGTCCTTTTCTGGGCTACTATTGGCTACACAATCTTGGTAAAGGTTCTCAAGCCAGAAAGCCCCGACTTTGACAAAGGCAATTCCTTTGCGGAAGCTTCTTCTAGTCTCGATATGAGCGAGTTTAACAAAATTCCGAAATGGAAAGGAACCATGTCCCTTGTTGTTATGGCATTTTGTGTTATTGCCTTTATCCTGAGCGGATTTAAACCTTTCAGTAAATATCTGGATATTGCAGATATTGCTATGATTGGCTCTATGGTTCTGTTCGTCACAGGAACAATTTCTGTTAAAAAGACACTTGCCAGCATGGACTGGAACATTCTGATTATGGTCGGCGCAATTACCGCTTTGGGTACTGGCCTTGATGTTTCCGGCGGCGGCAAAGTCATTGCAGATGGCATCCTCGGGATGTTCGGTGGACCAAATGCATCGGTTGTTGTTCTGATGACTGTTTTGGTTATTCTCTCCAGTGTTCTTACAAACTTCATGCAGAACGGCGGTGTTGCCGCAATGCTGACTCCTGTTTATATCTCTTTGGCTTTAAGCCTTGGAATTAGCCCACTCCCGTTCGTTATTGCAATCGGAATCACCACAAACCTTGCAATCTGCACTCCTATTGGCACTGCTGTAAACATGCAGATTTTGCCGGCAGGCTACAAGTTCAGCGATTATATGAAGATCGGTGGACCGCTCTTCCTTATCATGGTTGCTATGGTTGCAGTTCTTTGTCCTCTGGTTTTGTTCTAATTTTTCTCCTGATTCTGAAAATAGAAAAAATATCTTTTGAAACTTGTGTCTATAAAAAGCTCTTTGATTATATCTTACTGACCGATTAGAAAATCTAAAAGTCCTCACTTTAAGCACCTTTTACACTTCTTCAGTTTTGTTCTCCTCCTAC
Source organism: Ruminococcaceae bacterium UBA5450 (assembly GCA_002424295.1). GTDB lineage: Bacteria > Bacillota > Clostridia > Oscillospirales > Acutalibacteraceae > Caproicibacterium. The sequence goes on from DIQY01000042.1 coordinate 7,884, forward strand.
CACAAAGGGTACAACTGAAGGTGTAAAAATTCGATTTCACTTTTTAGAATGGTCAGTGTTTTGTTTTTATTTCTCTCCCTAAAGCAAATGCCATTTTTGCACAATGAAGTGTAGAAATGGCATTTGCTATGTTCTTTTTTACCTCTCATAAAAAATAAAGGCTTTCTATAAATAAAAAGGTATAAAACAATACTCCTGGTTGTCCCTCTTCAAGAAGGTCCTGCAATTAGGCAAGATTGGGACATACAGATTGTCGCCCCAGAAAGTGGATTAACCTGTTCTTGGCCTAATTAAAAAACACAAAGCTGGTTTTCAGTTTCGACCGAGCCTGAAAAAAAATGAAGTCTTTTGGTCTTTACTGGTTGTTACAAACGGCCAACTACTAAAAGCATTAAACTTTCCTTTATTTCCTGGCAAATTTCATGCAGAGCTTCTGGCATGAATTCCTCTTACAATTTTAATGAAAGCGGTCCCTTTCCTATGTATTCCTGTAAGGATCTCCTTGCAATCCAACTTCTTCCCGAAAGGATTTGAAAGGACTGCTATTTTTTGTCTTACAATACCGATTGCCGAAAGCTGTCTTACTGTGCCTTTAAAATTTATGACACTGTGAGCTTCTACTCAAAAATTTATCGGTCTATTCATTGACCACTTTCGTTTTTTAAGCTTTTTCAAAAGTTAAACCAACACCGCATTTTTTTGCGTTATTGAATCAAGAAAGTCCCACAGAACTTTTTCCTATAAAAAATCCCTTCGGAAAATTTTCCGAAGGG
>DIQY01000042.1:8851-9054 GCA_002424295.1 Ruminococcaceae bacterium UBA5450
TTTTTATAAAAGCAAAACGCTCAGAGCAGCTCGATAATGGCCATCTCTGCGGCATCGCCGCGGCGAGGTCCGAGTTTTGTGATCCGGCAATAACCGCCGTTACGCTCCGCATACTTGGGAGCGATCTCGGTGAACAATTTATTCACGACATCCTCCTTGGTTACGAAGCCTAATACGAGACGCCGATTATGAAGATTATCTTC
>DIQY01000042.1:9303-9446 GCA_002424295.1 Ruminococcaceae bacterium UBA5450
TTTTTTCTGCCATGGCGCGAACGTCTTTGGCACGGGAGACTGTCGTCTCAATCTTTCCGTTTTCTAACAGAAAGGTCACCATTGCGCGCAGCATAGCTGTTCTGCTATCAGTAGCTCTTCCGAGCTTTCTGGTTCCTGGCATC
>DIQY01000042.1:9745-12412 GCA_002424295.1 Ruminococcaceae bacterium UBA5450
ACCTTCATCATGTCCTCTTCGGACTTATTGATCAGGTCGCCGACGGTATTGATGCCTGCACGCTTCAGGCAGTTAAAGGAACGGACGGACAAATCCAATTCCTCGATCGTCATCTCCAGAATCTTCTCTTTGCCCTTATCATCCTTTTCCACCATGATCTCTGTATTGCTGCCGCTGTCGGACAGGTTTACAAACAAATTCAGGTGTTCTGTCAGGACTTTTGCGGCCAGAGAAACTGCTTCCTGAGCGCCGATAACGCCGTTGGTCCACACTTCAAGGGTCAGTTTATCGAAATCGATGCTCTGCCCCACACGGGTGGGCTCTACGTTAAAGTTCACCTTAGAAACAGGGGTATAAATAGAATCTACCGGTAATTCGCCGATTGCAATATTTGTCATATTCTGCTTATTCCGCTCTGCAGAAATATAGCCGCGGCCATGATCCAGCGTCAACTCCATTTGAAGTTTAGCGCCTTCTCCCAGAGTAGCAATATGCAGTTCCGGATTCAAAATCTCTACTTCGCTGTCACATTTAATAGAATCGGCAGTTACTTCGCAGGGACCTTCTGCAGAAATCTCAACAGTTTTGGATCCGTCGCAATGCAGCTTTGCAGTCAAATTCTTGATATTCAGCACGATTTCTGTAACGTCTTCTTTAATGCCCGGAATTGTGGAAAACTCATGCACAACTCCATCAATTTTAATTGATGTGCACGCCACACCCGGCAGTGAAGACAAAAGCACACGCCGAAGGCTATTGCCCAAGGTGGTACCGAAGCCGCGCTCTAACGGCTCTACAACAAATCTGCCATAGGTGCCGTCTTCTTTTAGCTCTTCCGTTTGAATTTTGGGCTTTTCAATCTCGATCATTAGCAACCTCCTTAAGACTCTAGCGGGAAAACTCTGCTATCGTACATACATCCTTCCAGAGGAAACGGATTATTTGGAGTAGAACTCGACGATAAGAGTTTCATCAACAGGAAGGTCGATTTCTTCTCTTGTCGGTTTTGCGATGATCTTCCCGGAGAAATTCTCATTGTTTTTCTCCATCCACTTTGGTGCCGGACGAGAAGCATTGTCTTCCAGGTTTGCCTTGATCTTTCCACTCTGACGGCTCTTCTCCTGAATGGAGATTGCATCGCCAGGTTTTACCAGATAAGACGGAATATCCACACGGTGACCGTCCACCTGGAAATGTCCATGAACGACCAACTGGCGGGCTTCTGCACGGGAATTAGCCCAGCCAAGACGATAGATTACGTTATCAAGGCGAGTCTCCAACAGAGAAAGCATGTTTTCACCGGCTTTACCCTGCATCTTAGTAGCCATTTCGTAATAATTGTGGAACTGGCTTTCCAAAACGCCATAATAACGACGGGTTGCCTGCTTTGCACGCAGCTGCATGCCATATTCACTGGTCTTATGGCGGCCCTGACCATGCTGGCCAGGAGCGTAGTTACGGCGATTGATTGCACATTTATCCGTATAGCAGCGCTGACCTTTCAGAAAAAGCTTTTGGCCCTCTCTGCGGCAAAGCTTGCACACGGAATCGGTATATCTAGCCATGGTATGATTGCACCTCCTGTATTGGTTTTGTTACTAGACGCGTCTTCTTTTCGGCGGACGGCATCCATTATGCGGAATGGGGGTCACGTCTTTGATCAGAGTGACCTCAAGTCCGGCGTTCTGAAGCGCACGGATTGCAGCCTCACGGCCAGAGCCCGGTCCTTTAACAAAAACCTCTACTGCCTTCATTCCATGTTCCATTGCTGCTTTTGCGGCAGTCTCTGCTGCGGTCTGTGCTGCAAAAGGAGTGGATTTTCTGGAGCCGCGGAATCCCAGTTCTCCGGAGCTGGCCCAAGAAACCGCATTGCCCTGCGGGTCGGTAATGGTCACAATCGTATTGTTGAACGTAGACTGAATATGAACACAGCCATGATCAATATTTTTGCGCTCACGGCGTCTGCGAGTCGCTGTAACTTTTTTTCCTGTTGCTTTATTTGCTGCTGCCATCGTTAAAATCCCTCCTTACTTTTTCTTGTTCGCCATGGTCTTGCGGGGACCTTTGCGTGTTCTTGCATTGGTCTTGGAACGCTGACCGCGCACCGGCAAACCCTTGCGGTGACGCTGGCCACGGTAGGAACCAATTTCGATCAAGCGTTTGATATCAAACGCAACGTCGCGGCGAAGGTCGCCTTCCACGCGGCAGTTATGATCAATGTATTCTCTAAGCTTGGCTGCGTCGTCTTCCGTCAGATCGCGGACACGCAAATCGGGGTTCACACCGGTCGCCTTGCAAATATCAGAAGCGGTTTTGCGGCCGATTCCAAAAATGTAAGTCAGGGCGATTTCCACACGCTTATCTCTAGGCAAGTCGATACCTGCTATACGAGCCATACTGGTTGCACCTCCATATTTGATAGAAGCGTCATCTGAGACCGATTTCTAGTCTCTTAGCCCTGACGCTGTTTATGCTTCGGATTTTCGCAAATCACCATTACTTTACCTTTACGTTTGATGATTTTGCATTTTTCACACATTTTTTTGACTGAAGGTCTTACTTTCATCTGGGTAACCTCCCTTTATGCGAAAGTATATTGGTTTCCTTGGCGTCACTTTTATTTTGTACGCCATGTGATCCGGCCCTGTGTAAGATCATAAGGAGACA
>DIQY01000033.1:0-6052 GCA_002424295.1 Ruminococcaceae bacterium UBA5450
GTCAACCCCTTTTTTCACCTTTTTGCAAATTTTATTTTACCTCTACATGTATGGATTTTTTATATTTAAAAGCACCGGGTTCTGTCGCCTTACCCAAGCATCTGCCGTAATTCAGTCAGAATCTTCTTTTCTCTCCTAGAAACCTGCACCTGTGTCATCCCGAGTCTTTGCGCTGTTTGATTTTGTGTCTGGTCCTGAAAATAACGAAACCAAACCAGTTTTCGATCATTTGCAGGCAAATCTTTTAGCGCTTCGCGAAGGGACATAGACTCAGTAATGCGTTCTTCTTCTGAGTCGGTCGGTAAATCCAGTTGTCCCTCTTCATCGTTTTCTTCTGTTAAAGAAAGCGGCATTTGGCCTGCACAGAGCGCTTCGGCTGCTTCTTCTGAAGAAATCCCCAATCCGGATGCGACTTCACTCACGGTCGGCTGCCGGCCTTCTTTTACCGCAAATGAGCTGCTCCAGCGATTTACTTTACAGGCAAGGCTTTGCAGTGTTCTTCCCATTTTAACAGTATTGCCCTCTCGAAAGAGCTTTTTCATTTCGCCTAAGATTACCGGTACCGCATAAGTTGAAAAGCAGCAGCCACGATTCTCATCAAAGCGATCGGCAGCCTTTACCAGCCCTTCACAACCAGCCTGAACAAGATCATCATAATCTGCGCCGCGCCCGAGAAATCGTCTGGCACAGGCATGAACCAGACCGATATTTTCCCGGGTGGCCTTTTCTCTATCCATGATGGCGCGGGCGGGGTGAAAAATCTTTTTCCATAACAACAGTTGTGCCTTTTCCCACTTTACTGCGCACTTTTAAACGATCGGTAAAACTTTGCATAACTGCAAACCCCAACCCCGCACGTTCCTCTCCGCCGGTCGTAAACATTGGTTCCATTGCCTGTTTTACATCTTCAATTCCGCAACCGTGGTCTTTAATTTTAACCTGGATCGTGTGTTCCTCATAAATCATGCAATCTATGTAAACCATTCCGATCGTATTTCGGTATCCATGTACAATACAGTTTGTTACAGCTTCCGAAACTGCAGTTCGTAAATCACACAGCTCGTCCACAGTCGGATCAAGCTGCGAGGCAAAGGCCGCAACCGTAGTACGGGCAAATGCCTCATTACTGCTAACGCTTAAAAAGCGCAGGTGCATTTCATTCGTCGGTTTCATTTTCTACACTCACTCCTTCTTCAAGATCACATAGTTCTGACAAGCCTGCCAAAGAAACAATCCGTTTTAATTTTTCGGGCACATTGCGAATGGTAACGCGTCCTTTCCATAAATTCATCAGACGGCATCTTCCCAAAATCAGTCCCACCCCCGAACTATCCATAAAATTAACCCCGGAAAAATCCAAGATTAAACGTCTCGGGCGAATATGTTCCGCCGCTTCATCGATTTCTTCCCGAAGCTTTCTGGCACAATGATGATCAATTTCTCCATCCAAAAGTGCAGTAAGCTCGTCCTTTTTCAATTTTAGATCGACGCTCAAAAAAAGCCCTCCTTCATAAAAAATTCCTTATTCAAAAGAATAAAGAATTTCCGGTGCGAAATTACGGGAACTGAGTCGAACCTCTATTATAAGAAAACAAAAAAGAAGAGTACCATTTTTATAATGATACTCTCATAAAAAACTTTTCTAATATTATGCCGACAATCACAGCATCGCGCAATCTAAAGAATTCCGCCCAAGCAAGTCCAAATTAAAGGGCGTTGTTTGATACACAAAATAGTTGAGCCAATTTGTATAGAGAAGCTGTCCGGTCGCGCGCCATTGATCGATTGGCTTTTTAGAAGGATCGTTATCCGGATAATAATGTTTCGGCATGGAAATTGGCAGACCGCGGTTAACATCTCGAAAATATTCCTCTGCCAGTGTACCGGCATCATACTCCGAATGCCCCATCACAAAAAATTGCCGTCCCTCTTGATCTCCGACAATGTGGACACCTGCCTCTTCCGAAACAGACATCAACTTCAGTTCCGGGACTTTTCGAATATCTTCTGCCATCACTTCGCTGTGCCGGGAATGCGGGACCCAATATTCATCATCAAATCCGCGGAACAATCTTGACTTTTTTGTCAGTGCATGATGCTTAAAAACGCCGAACAGTTTTTCCGGCAAAATGTGTTTTGGAATCCCGTAATGATAATAAAGCGCTGCCTGCGCCCCCCAGCAAATATGAAAAGTGGAATGAACATGTGTGGTTGTCCAATCAAAGATTTTGCACAGCTCCGGCCAGTACTCCACCTCTTCATAATCCATCAGTTCTACCGGCGCACCCGTTATAATGCAGCCATCATAATGACTTTCTTTGATCTCATCAAACGTTTTATAAAAAGCCAACAGATGATCTTCCGGTGTATTCTTGCTCTGATGAGAAGCCATTTGCACCAAATCGACTTCAATCTGCAGAGGTGTATTTGCCATACAGCGTAAGATCTGTGTTTCTGTTGTAATTTTAATCGGCATCAGGTTCACCAGCGCAATCCGCAAAGGCCTGATATCCTGATGCAGCGCCCGACGTTCGGTCATCACGAAAATATGCTCACCCTGCAAGACGCTTCTCGCCGGTAAGTCATCCGGAATTTTAATCGGCATGCTCTACCATTTCCTTCTTTTTTATTGCTGTGTCTGCAGAGAAAGCAGTTTCTGTTTCAATTCTCCCTCAATCTTACCCAATTCCTGCTCTGCAGAAGCTCTCTTCTCGCGGCCGTCTTTCTGAATCTGCATGACCTCATCCAGTGTTGTAATGAGCTGTTCATTCGTATGCTGCAGCGTCTCCATATCTACAATTCCCCGCTCGCTTTCTTTTGCAGTATTAACAGAGGCCATCTTAAGCGTATCCGCATTTTTCCTGAGCAGTTCATTTGTCATATCTGTTACCTCACGCTGAGCCTTTGCGGCCTGCTGTGAATGTTCCACTCCTAAAGCAAGTACCATCTGGCTCTTCCAAAGTGGGATCGTATTGACCAGCGTTGACTGGATTTTCTCGCTCATCAAAAGATCATTATTCTGTACCAGACGAATCTGCGGTGCCATCTGAATTGAAATTGTGCGCGTCAGTTCCAGATCGTATAGCTTTTTTTCAAAGCGATTGCACATACTGGAAAGATCATTGACTGCTTGAGCGTCTTCCGGAAGATTAGATTCTTCCGCTTTTTTCTGCAAAGCAGGCAGCTGCTGCGTTTGCACTTCTTGAAGCTTTTTCTTACCGGCCAAAATATACATGGTCAGTTCTTTAAAATAGACCTTATTAAGATCATACATCTTATCCAGCATGGCAATATCTTTGAGCATGGTCACCTGATGACCTTCCAACGCAGATGAAATCTTATCGACGTTGGTTTCCGCCGTAGCATAACGTGCTTTTAACGCATTAATTTTATTGCCGCCGCGTTTAAAGAATCCCATGATTCCCTTTTCATTGTCTTCGACCTGAAAATTTTTGAGTTCACAGACAACTCCGGAAAGCATATCTCCGACTTCGCCAAGATTTTTTGTTCTCACCGAATTTAAAGCGGTTTCCGAAAAATCCGCAATTTTTTTCTGTGCTCCGGAACCATACTGTAAAATCACATTAGAATTTGTCAGCTCAATTTTCTTCGAAAAATCATCTACCATTTTCTGCTCATCTGGTGTCAGATTCATTTTTTCTATGTCTTCCGGCTTCTGGGTGAGTTCGGAAGGCTTTACCGTCTCCAGAGTAGGCGCCGCCGGCGCCTCTTGTGCTCCATCGAGTACCAAAGTCGGCATTTCTGTTTTTTCATTACTCATAAGATCTTTCCTCCTTATTTTCTCTTTACAGCTTTAGTTCCGGTTCCTTCTGTGTTTCTTCTTTTTTAAAATCTTTGCCGGTCAGCCCCGCTTGGGCCAGCATAGTCTCCAAGGCAGAAATGTCGGTTGCCACATCCAATACATCATCCTGAAAAAGCGTATCCAATAAATTTTCAAATGCAGTGTTAATCGTATCCATCGTTTGCTCAATCTCTTTTTTTTCCTGCAAAATATTTTCCCCCTGCATCGGCTGACTGTCAAACTCTTGATAGGCGTTGACCAGTTTTAAAGTGGTCGGCAGATAATATTGCATAAAGCGCCGAATTTCCGGCAGCTTTTTTGGATGTTCCTCTACATAATCAAAAATTTTTTTGCAGACTTCTTCCAAACGATCGAGCTTACGGCTGATCTCTTCTTCAGGAATTTTATCATTTGCTTCCCGAATGGCCCTAATATATTGATCTCCTTCTGCTTTTGCCTGTGCAAGCGCAGCAGCTGCTGGGTCCGAACGCAGACGTTCTTCTTCCGCCTCGCGCTCCTTGCGCGCTTTTTCCGCCTGCAGATAGCTTTGATAGGTTTCGTCTCCCAGCATAAAGGTTGTTCCCTGCTCATCCAAATGACCATCTGGGAAAATTCTTTTGGAGATCATTTTTTTAAGATCCTTTGTTACATATTCAGGCGTTTTATGAATTCCATCCGCCAACTGTTTAATGGAACAAAAAGAAGTCCCTTGCATCAGTGTCCGATATTTTCGGTACCGCCTGACTCTTCTGAGAAGAGAAGTTCCTTTGCCAAAAAGAAAAGCTCCAACAACAGACAAAATATAAAGAACTACACCGCCAACTGCAAAGACAGAAGCGGCAATCATCCCCATGCCGGTCATTACTGAGCCAACGATTGCAGTTACTAAACAAGGAATCCCCACTGCCAGTCCTGTTCCCAGCAGCACACCTCCTGAAACTTTTCCAGGAATCATCTCCGATCTGGTTTTTGCCGAACGGTACGGGCGATAATAGGGGGGATAATTCGAAGAGGGTTTTTGATAAGGTGGAGGCGGATAGGCAGACTGATCCTTTTGATGATTGCCAGACATAGAATCACGCACATCTGCCTCTACATCAGCAGTAACATCTCGAACTGTATTACGCACTGTATTGCCAAGATTCTCAAAATTACCGGTACGCATAGCATCCCGAACGGCATGGCTAATATCACGACCGATATTGCGATTTCGATGCATTCCCATTATACCCTCCAAAAACACTTAATCAAATTTATTATATCGTATTTTTAAAAAAATGACAATAAAATGCCTTTGAAAATTGCTTCATTTTTATAAAAACCAATTTCACCAAACAATCACTTAAAGTTTACCCAAATTTTACATTTCTCTAAACTAATGCACACATAGAAAGGTTATTCTTAAAATGTTCTTAGAAAAAGAAACCTCTTAATATAATAATAAGACTCTTGTGAAAGGGTTTCACATAAATTCACTCTTTTTCATATTTCTCCTAAAAAGCAGGAGCACGGTTTTCTACCGCGCTCCTGCTTTTCTTGTAATTAAACTTTATTATATACTGCTTTACTTCTCAGCCGTTAGAATTTAGGATTGATTTTTGTTTTGAAAGTTTGTTATAATAATACTATGTAGAAAAAGAAAGAGGTGTAAACAAATGTCGGATTCAGCAATCACCAAGCGAGCGTTAGCATCTGCCATGAAAAGTCTCATGGAGAAAATGCCTTTTTCAAAAATTAGCGTCGGCGATATTTGTGAGCACTGCGAAATGAATCGAAAAAGCTTTTATTACCATTTTCGGGATAAATACGATTTGGTGAACTGGATTTTTTACACGGAATTTGTTGGCGCGGTTCATGATAAAAACTACGATGATGGCTGGTCTTTAATTGAAGACATCTGTGATTACTTCTACAAAAACCGTCATTTTTATATGAACGCCCTTGAAGTAACAGGGCAAAACTGCTTTCATGATTATTTTCAGTCTCTGTTACGGCCGATTGTTTCAAATTATCTGTGGGAAATGATCGATAGCTCCGAAGATTCAGAATTCTTTGCTGTGTTCTTCTCTGATGCCTTTCTTTGCGCAATCGAAAGGTGGCTTCTTGCAAAAGAATGCATGCCGCCGGAAAAATTTGTCTCTCTTTTGAAATCTTCTATGAGCAGTGTTGCACGCAAAATTGTCTCTGATATGGAAGAAGAACCTCATCCAAAAGATCAAGCAGACTCAAAATCTCTACATAAAATAAATG
>DIQY01000033.1:6257-19243 GCA_002424295.1 Ruminococcaceae bacterium UBA5450
AGTCTCTTGCATGTTTCCACCCAAGATCTGCTGCAAAGGGGTTCCACTCGAATACAGCCCTAAGTTTCGTGTTCCATTTTTATCGTACAAAGTTACTTGTCCAGAAGGGGAAAAATGCAAGGAACAGGTATCAGGAGAAAATGCCTGATCGATCGTAATCATATCCATAGAAAACTCTACCGGGATGATAGGATAATCCTGATAAAAGCGCGTTTTTCTGATATAGCTCCAAACTTCTTTTCTTTCTTCTTTGCTGCAGCTCTCTTCTGCGGCCCAAAAAGCCATAGCAGCCCCAGAAGAAGAAATTTCTTTTAGCCATGCGCCTGTCTCAACTTCTGAAACCTGATCACTTGAATATAGACGGTACGCTCCCACTAACATTTTATTTTCCACTAAATATTTAGCTGTTTCGATGGAATCCGGACAATCTCCGCACACAAAGATCATCAGATTGTGCATTTGTCCAAATCTTTCCTGTGCTTCCTTCCCTTTTTGAGGTCCTATAAAAATTAAAAAAGCACAATCCGGCTCCGATTCAACTAATTGAGAGATTTCTTCTAAATGTTCATCACAGCTGAAAAAGAAATACGTATAGGCTCCCCATGTCTTTCCCTGTTCAATAATCTCATAGCTTTGCTCAATCGGAAAAGAGGTATCCCCTTCTTCCATGCAGAAACACATCGACCATGGTACATGAAATCCATATTTCTCTTCTGCTTGGCGCATCTTTTTAGAGCCATTGGCACAGCCATTATAACCTAGATTCATTCCGAATGTAAGCAGTGTTTCGTGGTCTACGTAATATACTAAATTCTTTACCAAAAGATAATAAGCACTGTCTTCGTTTTCTAACATAGACTGTACAATTTGAAAAAAATTTTTCTGAAATTCTCCTTTAGAAAATCCATGCGCGATTTCTACCAAATTACGAATGGTACGTTCCGGATCTTTTTCTAAATCATTCAGTGCTTTTCTAACTGTAGTCTCAACGATCATGCGCAGTACTCCCTTAGACTGCCTCATCGGGATCCCGCCTCCCTTATATCTGCCCGTTCTCATCAAACTAAAAACGACTATTTCTATCATACGTTTTTATCCAGTATGAAGAAAGAGACAATTTTTTTATTTTGTCCAAAAAACATCTTTAAAATAAAAATTACTGTTCATTTTTTGGACTATCAGCTGACTCTTGCTTTGATTTTTGTTTTTCTCTTCTTTTTTTATGAGAATTCAAAAGTTCCGGGAGTGTTTTATCTTCTTTTTTTGGAATATAAAATCCCTCTCCGTTAATTTGTCCAACATCTCCAATAATCATAAACGCATTTTTATCCAATTCCCGAACGATATCCGTCACCTTATAAACTTCCGTCCGGCTTACCGCACATAAAAGAGTCATCTGCTCTTGTTCACTGTATGCTCCACGAGAATGGATCTCAGTAACTCCCCGGTTTAATTCATGTAAAACTCTTTTGGCAATCTCGTCACTTCTTTGGGATATAATAAAGATCAGTTTGCCCGCACGCCCGTCACTGCCATAAAGCAATGCATCAATTACACGGGTAGAAACAAAGACGGCAATTGCCGCATAGAGTGCACTTTCAAGGCTCTGATAAACAATCGCAGAAACCAAGATAACCACACCGTCTATCGCCATCATCAAATTGCCGATGCTCAGATGGCGAAAATGGCGGGCTAAAAGCTTTGCAATCATATCCGTACCGCCGGTTGTACCGCCTCGCCCTAAAACAAGGGAAAGTGAAATTCCCTCCAATACTCCTCCATAAATTGCTGCGAGAAGCGGATTTCCATAATAAGGCGGTATGACAAATCCAATTAAGTCAATCGCAATAGACGAGCACAGGGTTGCAAAAATTGTTCTGGAAACCAACTTATAGCCAATTTCAAAAATGCCCCAGATAAAAACAGGCAAATTAAGCAACATGATCATCGCGCCTATCGGCGAGCCAAATATATAATTAAGCATCGTAGAAACACCAGTCAATCCACCGGGAGCGATCTGGTTCGGTGCTGTAAAGACACGTACGCTGATTGAATAAATAATGCCGCTCAATATAAAAAAGATTATATTTTTTAAAGTAGTCAGCAATTTCTCAGTATGTTCCGAACGGCTCATTCTAATCTCCTCCTTTGAAAAAGTCTCTTTACAAGGATTTCCCTACTTTCCTAAAAAAATCCTATGGCTTTTTATTTTTATGGTTCAAGGCTATTTGAAAAAAAGATTCATAGCACCCAGAAAAAGTATTATCTTTTTCCCAAAGAAATGTAAAATCATGTGCAATAGAAAAATCTTTAATCGGAATCTTTTTTAGGGTTCCCCTTTGCAGTTCTTCTTCAACCGCCCGTTCAAATAAAAAGGTAATCCCACAGCCTCGTTCCGTTAGATGTTTTAAAGCATCTAAATTATTAATTTCCATTTGAAAATGGAAATCTGATATCTGAAGATTTCGGCGCTGCAAACATCTCTCTAAAAGTTTTCGGCTGCCAGAACCCTGCTCTCTCAACAAAAGACGTTCTCCCAAAAAATCTTCCAAATAGCAAAAAGAACAATGCAAAGGATAATCGGCTGCACAAACTCCGATAAAAGGTTCTCTGCTATAAACTCTTGTTTCATATTCATTCTGAGGAACAAACCCTTCCACAAAAGCGAAATTAATTTCCTGCGCATCAAGTTTTTTTAATAATTCCTGTGTATCCGCTATAACCAGTCGAATTTGCATAGATGGGTTATCCCGCAAGAAATCCGCAATGATATCAGGGAGCAGATAGATTCCAATCGTCAAAGTTGCCCCAATTACAATATGTTCTTCGTTTTTTGCCATTCGCTGAAGAGTCATACGCAGCATAGAATCATGATGTCTCATGGTCAATGCAACAGAACGAACGGCTTGTCCAGCAGGTGTTAAAACCCATTTTTTGTCTTTTAAATCAAACAATTTCATTCCATACTCTTGTTCCAGAGTATGAATGTGATAGGAAACCGCTGGCTGGGTAATATTCAATTTCTGTGCCGCTTTTGTGTAATTCATAAATTCGCAGACTGTCAAAAAAGTCTCTATTCGAATATCCAGCATTTTAGCGCCTCCTATTACTATATAAATTGTGTTTATAGTCCTATAAATATTTGTTATTTTATTTTTATATAAAAAAGTGATAAACTAAATCTAATAGTCTATAATATTTCATGATGACAAAAAACCGCATAGAAGCCACCTAAGCGACCTTCCATGCGGTTTCAAGTTTGGAGCTACTGATCGGACTCGAACCGATGACCTGCTGATTACGAATCAGCTACTCTACCAACTGAGCCACAGTAGCATGCATAAGACTAAATTAGTATAGCGGAATTTTCGCCCTTCGTCAAGTCCCTTCCTATCAGAAAAGATTCGTCTGGCTGAATTCCTTCTAAAGAAAGGGGAATTATATTGCCCACCAACCACTATCTCAATTATTTTTCTTTGACTCTGCGCCAACTTCGCCGCGAAAACGGCTTTACGCAGGAACAAATGGCGCGCGTCTTAGAAATAGACCGGAGCACTTATACTTATTATGAGACCGGAAAAACTTCGCCCAGCATTCATATGCTGAATCAGATTTCGCGAATTTTAAATGTTCCGCTGTCAGCATTCCTGGACTCTGAGTCCATTCCTTCACAGGTAGCAGATTCCGGAAGTCAGAAACCATTTGCAAAAGAAGAAATCAAAAAAATAACGGAACTTTCGTCTGAAGAAAGAGAGCTCATCGCACTGTATCGGATTTCTTCTGCAAAGCAGCAAAAAGAAATTTTAAAGGTCGCACAATCTTCATCAAATTTCTCTTCAAAAAAGAAAAGTTAACTTCTCATTTTCGTTGCGTATTTCCTTGTCTTTGTGCTAAAATAGAAATGGAACGGGGGGATGAGCCCAATGCCTTATGATGCCTTTACGGCCGGGATAGAACCCGGCGGACTGAGAAGTCAGGAAGAAATTCGAATTCTTTTATGCTACTTGCTAACTTCGGTCAATTCTCCACTTTCTCAGCAGGAAATATTAGAAAGCCTTCAAGGGGCCGGGCTTGCAAATTATTTTGAACTGAATGACGCTCTGTCCGGTCTGACTGAAAAAGGGATTCTGCTCTGTGATAAAGCCGGAAATTATTCTGCAGGGCCTTCTGCAGTCGGCATTGCACGTCAGCTCGATACTGCTTTACCTGCAGCAGTACGGGAAAAAGCAGTGGCCGCTGCTACAGAACTTTTAGCATTTGCCCGCAATGAACGAGAAAATAAAGTGGAAGTTCACAAGCTCGAAAAAGGGTATGAGGTTTGCTGCCATATTTCAGGTGGAACTTCCGACTTGATGAGTTTTACCCTGCTTCTTGCTGATCACCGACAAGCCGAAATGGTGAAGCGAAATTTTCACCGCTCTCCAGAACGAGTATATCGCATGCTTCTGGCACTCGTTTCCGGTGATACAGATTTAGCTGCTGACTTATTGAAAAAATAAACATAAAAAGGCACCCAAAGGATTTTACAATTCTTTGGGTGCCTTTTTTAACCCTCTCTCTTTCTATTTAGAGCGCAGACATCTGCTTTCACATTGTACACTAGATAATCGTATGAAATTTTTCGCACGGTTTAAATTCCAAAGATCAGTTGTAACAACAATAAAGTAATGACACCCGGAAAACTTGCAAAAGCACTTACCCCGATTACAACTGGTGAAAGCGGGAGGGTCACCCCGGTCATCATTCCGGTTAGATTCACGACCGCCAGCGCAAGCATTCCCCAAATTGCATTGATAAACGCACGCAGCAAAGGCTTTTTTGCATTTCCCCATTCCAGCAGAAGTGCTGCCACTAGAATGGAACCAATCAAAGTCATTAAAAAAATCAATGTCCCATACCCCCTCTCTTTTACATAGATATGCAGGGTATGGGACATACTTTCTTATTTTTTAAAAAAGAAATCAAGCCGGAACAAAATCAATTCTTCCACTGGAAATATCTGCAGCAGCAGCTTTTACACGAATTGGATCTCCGATAGACAGCTTTTCATGTGTTGTCACATCCACTTGAGAAACCATTCCGTCAAATTCAAAATGTTTTCCCTCAAAGCTGATACTGGGAACAAAGCCTTCTACCGTATTGGGTAATTCCACAAAGATTCCCCTCATCGTGCAGCCACTGATAATTCCATCAAACTCTTCTCCGAGATGCTGCTTCATATATTCTGCAGCATAGCAGTCATCCGCGTCACGTTCGCTGGTCATGGCTTTAATTTCCATTCTACTGGACTGTTTGGCGGAAGCAGCCGCAAAATCGCTATATTTCTTTACGATCGTATCGTGGTCTTCTCCACTAAGAAAAGCCGTTAAAATGCGATGGATTGACGTATCCGGATAGCGGCGGATCGGTGAAGTAAAGTGGCAGTAATCTGCCAAAGCCAAGCCAAAATGTCCCAATGGAGAGACATCATATCTCGCTTTTGCCATTGTACGCAGCAGCTGATGGGAAACAATCTTTTCGGCCGGAGTCCCTTGGGCCTGTGCCATAATTGCTGCAAAATCTTTCGTTGTTACATCGCCTGTATGCTTCAGACTCTTTGCAGAAAGGCCTAAAGCTCCAACCAGTTCTGCCAAAGTATCAATTCGGTCAGGGTCCGGCTGCTCATGTACACGATATACAAACGGAAGCTTTTTTGCTTTTGCCAGCTTTGCCGCCGCCTGATTCGCAGCAATCATGAGCTGCTCAATCATTTTCTCAGAAGTGCCACTGTGGCGGGGCATGACATCAATACAAAGACCATTTTCATCTAATACAAATTCAGACTCACTGGTATCTAAGTCAAAGTTGCCTGCACGCTTTGCACGCTCCCGCAAAATATCAGCAAGTTCCCGACCACATTCTAGGCTTTCTCTGACCGGCGCATATTTTTCTTTTAAAGCTTCATCAGCGGTTCCATCAAAAAGGGCATTGACCTCTGTATAAACGCCACGTACTTTACTGTCGATGACCGACTTGTGAAATTCATAATGAATCATTTCTCCTTCAGGGTTAATATCAATAACCGCCGAAAAAGTTAGTTTATCGGTTCCCGCATTCAGTGAGCAGACTCCGTTACTGATTTCTTCCGGCAGCATGGGAACCACCCGATCGGGCAAATAAACACTGGTCGCCCGCAGCGCCGCCTCTTTATCCAGAGCGGAGCCTTCGCGCACATAGTGGGAAACATCTGCAATATGCACGCCCAAACGATATCCTTCCGGAATTTTTACGCAGGAAATAGCATCGTCCAAATCTTTTGCACTCGCGCTGTCAATCGTACAGATTGGCCAGTCACGAAAATCAGAACGCCCAGAAAGTTCTTCCGGTGTAATCTTTCGATTTTTCATGGCCAATGCTTCCATTTTCACTTCTTCTGGGAAGGGAATTCGGACAGAATTCTGGTCTAAAATCGAATCTGCACAAATTTTTGCGCAATCCGCGCGGCCATATACCTTTGTAACCTTTGCTATAAAGCGGGAAGAATGCGGCAGACGGCGAATAACACACTGCACCTTATCACCGATTTTCGCACCACAGTGAAAAAAGTCCTCAATGGGCACATTAAAACGAATCGCCGCATCAGGATTGAGTTCCGCAGAGATTTCTCCCTGCACGATAGAACCGTTAACAATGGGTTCCGCCTTTTCCGTGATTTTCATCACTTCGCAGCTAGACCCTTTTATGGACTGCTTGATATTTCCAAGTTCTACATGATCTCCCAAAAACGCATCATGCAGATCTTCCGCACGCAAAAACATATCGTCTCCGCCATCATCCGGGCGCGCAAAGGCAAAGCCTCTCGAAAGCGAGACAATCGTCGCCGGAATATTATGTTGCTCCTCTTGATGACGAAGCGACAAAATATGGTTCCGGTTTACGCTGACTAAATCATCATGCCGAAGCTGATTCACTGCCTGATAAAAAATCTCGCTGTATTTTTCTGAGATTCCCATCTGCCGCATCAGATCACGGGAAGCGATTCCTCCAGAAGTATCTTTTAGACACTTTAAAATTTCATTTTTAATATCATCGATCATATTATTCCTCCAAGACAGGATTTTTCCTGTTTGTACGCAGCATCTCATTGCCGGATGCAGCGCTTTTTATTTATTCTACCCCAATCTTATACATAAAAAGCCCCGCTTTTCCATAAGCGGGGCTTTTATTTTCTCTTAACCCTTATAGAAATACATAGCTGCATTAATCGCAATTACCACGATAAAAAATCCAACCGCGATAATTTTTGTCCAGCGTGAAAGGAACACATCTACGGTTCGAGCACGATTTCTACTAAGGAACGTATCTGCACCGCCATTGATAACTCCTGTATTCTGATCATGTCCTTCCTGCAGAAGAACCACAAAAATAATTGCAACAGAAAATACCAACAAAACAATTCCGAAAGCGATCTCAAATCCAGTCATAATGATCCTCCGACTTCATATCTTCATTTTAAAATAAAACAATTTTAATACTGAACGACTCAGTTATAGTTTATAATACCATAATCTTTTTTACTTTGCAAGTCTTTCCACCATTTTACCGATTTTCTTAAAAGTAAATGATTTTTGTATAGACTGTGCTTCTAGGACAAATACTACGGATACGACCCAATTGTTTTTTCGCGTTTGCACGATAGGGCCGGAGCCGCAGAACTGTGATCTTCCACTTTTCTGCGGCTCATTTTATTTTTAAAAGGTCAGCTGTTCCCCGGAAAGTTCTTCTTTTGAGGGCAAACTGCCGATTGCCGGAATCGTTTTTCGGTAGTGCTGCGGATTTTTCAGGATTCCAGAAGATTCTATAAAGGCTTCCGCTTTCTGCAGTTTAGCGCTGCGCCGCAGCGTCATCACCTGCACGCCCTGCGTCGACCGGGTCGTCTTTACAGGGACTGCACCTGTATGCACCAAAAGCATTCTTCCCTGCGTAGAAGTCAGAAGAATTTCAATATCTTCTAACAAACAGAACATTTTAACAAGTGGAGATTTATCGCTATAGGCATTGACGAGTTTTTTACGGTTCGTTTTTGTCTCATAAGAAAGAAGCTCTACTTTTGCAGCTTTTCCATTTTCAAAGAAAAATACCAAAGTTCCCTGATAATCTTTTGTAGCCACCATGAACATGGCATTTTCCCCTTCATCCATCTGTAACTTAGCAGGAATATAATCGCCAAGAACACTGGCTTTTGTATCAGAAAAGTCGTTGGTTCTCGCTTTATATACCTGACACCGATCGGTAAAGAACAAAAGGTCGCTGTTATTGGTGGATTCTATATGTTCGAGGACTATATCCCCCTCTTTCAGCTTTTGATCATTGCTCATTCGCAAGGACTGTGGGGTAATCTTTTTAAAATATCCGTCCTTTGTAAAAAACAGATTGACTGGATAATCCGGGATTTCTTCCTCTTCCGACTCCTCTTCAATCTGATCTGCATAAAGCAAAATACTGCGCCGGGGCTGGCCGTATAAGTCGGCAACATTTTTTAGTTCCTTAATAATGATTGCTTTGATTCTACGATCACTGTCGAGAATTGCATTCAATTCGGCGATTTGTTTTTGAAGTTCCCCGATTTCATCCGTTCTCTTGAGAATAAATTCCCTGTTGAGATGGCGGAGCTTAATTTCTGCTACATATTCGGCTTGTGTCTCATCAATTCCAAATCCAATCATCAGATTCGGAACAACTTCGCTCTCCTCTTCCGTCTCACGAACAATCTTAATTGCTTTGTCAATATCAAGCAGAATCGCCTGTAAACCTATTAGCAAATGGAGTTTATCCATCTTTTTCTGTAGGTCATACTCCGTCCGGCGGCGCACACAATTAATACGGAATTTTGTCCATGCGTCCAGAATCTCTCCGACTCCCATCACTTTTGGGGCACCATCTACCAGAATATTAAAATTGCAGGAAAAGCTGTCCTCCAAAGGCGTCATACGAAAGAGCTTCGTCATCAGTTTTGTCGGATCGGTCCCTCTTTTGAGATCGATCGTGATTTTTAAGCCTGCAAGGCCTGTTTCATCGCGGATATCTGAAATTTCTTTTGCTTTTCCCTGTTTCACAAGGTCAATTACTTTTTCGACAATCGCCTCCACAGTGGTGGTTGGCGGAATCTGTGTAATATCAATACAGTTGGCGGTTTCATCATAACTATAACGGGAACGAACCCGGATACTCCCGCGCCCCGTACGATAAACTTCTTCCATCTGTTCGCGGTCATAAAGGATCTGTCCGCCGCCTGGAAAATCCGGTGCCTGCAGGGTCGATAAAACATCATACTTTGGATTCTGCATTCGTGCAATTGTCGTCTCACAGACTTCCTTTAAATTAAAGGAACAAACATTACTTGCCATACCAACAGCAATTCCGGTGTTTGCATTGACCAAAACGGATGGAAATCTCGCCGGCAGCAAAGTCGGCTCTTCCATCGTATTATCGTAGTTTGGTACAAAATCCACCGTATCTTTATCAATATCACTAAAAAGTTCTGTGCAGATGGGCGCAAGCTTTGCCTCAGTATAGCGGGAAGCCGCCCATGCCATATCCCGGGAATAAAACTTTCCGAAGTTTCCCTTCGACTCCACATATGGATGAAGCAAAGCCTCATAGCCACGGGACAAACGCACCATGGTATCATAAATTGCGGCATCGCCATGCGGATTGAGCTTCATCGTTTCTCCGACAATGTTGGCGCTCTTTGTCAGGGAACCGGTTAAAAGTCCCTTTTTATACATAGTATAAAGCAGTTTCCGGTGGCTGGGCTTAAACCCATCGATCTCTGGAATTGCACGGGACATAATCACACTGACAGCATATGGCATATAATTCTTTTCCAGCGTATCTACAATCGGTTGTTCCTGCACCTGCCCGGCGCCTTCAATAACACCATGCACCATTGATTTTACCGTCGCAGCTGTTCTTCTTTTCTTTGGCATTCTTCATATCCTCCTTTCCAAAAAGATTTCTGATCAGGAAACATCTGCGTCCTGCATATATTCTGCCCCATGAGCCGCAATATGCTTTTTTCTTCCCGAAAGGTTATCGCCTAAAAGCAAGTTAAAGACTTCGTCCGTCTTTTTAGCATCAGCTGGCATAACCTTAATCAACCTTCTAGTCTTGGGGTTCATTGTAGTCAGGTTCATCATATCCGGCTCATTTTCTCCCAGCCCTTTGCTGCGCTGCAATGTAAATTTTTGCCCGGCAAGCCTCTTTGTAATGCGGTCCTTTTCGGGATCATCATAAGCAAAGTACGTCTCGTCCTTGCAGCGAATTTCATAAAGAGGGGATTCTGCAATAAAAACTTTTCCGGCAGTAATAAGCTGCGGAGTCAGACGATAGAGCATCGTTAAAAGCAAGGTGCGAATTTGGAATCCATCCACATCAGCATCCGTACAGAGAATAATCTTATTCCAGCGCAGGTTGTCCATCTCGAAGGAAGAAATTTCTTTATTTGCCTTGGATTTTACCTGTACGCCGCAGCCAAGCACCTTGACCAAATCCGTAATAATATCACTCTTGAAAATTTTATCATAGTCCGCTTTAAGGCAGTTCAGAATTTTGCCGCGAATCGGCATGATCGCCTGAAAATCTGGATCTCGCGCCTGTTTACAGGCACCCAAAGCAGAATCGCCTTCCACAATAAAGATCTCACGTTCTGAAACATCTTTGCTGCGGCAGTCAACGAATTTTGCCACCCGATTGGTAAGATCCATTGTGGAGGTCAGCCGCTTTTTAAGGTTTAAACGTGTCTTTTCTGCATCTTCTCTGCTGCGCTTATTGATCAGCACTTGATTTGCAATTTTTTCCGCATCCAGTGGATTCTCAATAAAATAGATTTCCAGCTGATGCCTCAGCATTTCCGTCATAGCCTCTTGGATTCCCTTATTGGTAATTGCCTTTTTCGTCTGATTTTCGTAAGACGTCCGATTAGAAAAAGAGGAAATACAAAGGATTAAACAGTCTTCTACATCCTGAAACGCAATTCGGCTCTCATTTTTATTATATTTATTGTTTTGTTTTAAATAAGCGTCAATTTGATAAACAAAAGCATTATGCGCCGCTTTATCCGGCGCGCCGCCATGCTCCAACCAACTGGAATTGTGATAATATTCCAGCATTTTATTCCGGTTGGAAAAAGTGACCGCCACATTGATTTTTACTTTATATTCCGGCTTATCGGCGCGATCCCGAACTTTTTTCTCTGTTTGCCAGAACTGCACCGCAGTGAGCGCATCATCTCCGGCAACTTCCTTTACATGGTCGGAAATTCCATTTTCATACTGAAACTCCTCAGTTTCAAAACCATTTTCCGCCTGATTCTTTAAAACAAACCGGATTCCATCATTGACGATTGCCTGACGTTTTAAAATATCCCGGTAGTATTCTACTGGCACTGCAATATCGGTAAAGACCTGCAGGTCCGGCTTCCAATGAATCCGTGTTCCGCTTTTCGATTTAGAAGGCTCCTGGTGAAGTCCTCCGACGTTTTCGCCATGTTCAAAATGAAGTGTATATTTGGTTTCACCCGTATGAATTTCCACATCCATATATTCGCTGGAATACTGTGTTGCACAAAGGCCGAGACCATTTAGCCCCAATGAATATTCATAGCTCGAATCAGCATCATTATTATATTTTCCGCCCGCATACATTTCACAGAAGACGAGTTCCCAGTTATAACGCTGTTCCTTATGGTTAAAATCCACGGGAATTCCACGGCCATGGTCTTCCACCTCAACGGAATCATCCTTATAACGGGTCACCGTAATCTCGCGGCCGTATCCCTCACGGGCTTCATCAATTGAATTCGATAAAATTTCAAAAATCGAATGTTCGCATCCCTCGATCCCATCAGAGCCAAAAATGACCGCGGGGCGTAGACGTACGCGGTCGGCTCCTTTGAGCATTGAGATGCTTTCATTATTATAAGCTGCTTTTCTCGCCATTTTTCCTCCTTTTTCCCTTTTTAAACAGGGAATCCCTGAAATTTTTTCCAACGGGAATTTTTCAAAAAAAGAAGGAGAATGATTTTGTTCATTCCCCTTTCAAATTATTCAGCTGAGGGGTTCTGAGGAGAATCCGGCTTTTGATTACTCGAATTTTCCTGTGCATTTTCCGATTCAGAATCCGCTTTTGAAGTCTCTTCAGAAGATTTTTCCGACTGTTGTTCCGGCTTTTGAGAATTTTCCCCATCCGGCGGCAAAGCATTCGCATCATCTGAAGGAAGTCCCTGCATTTTTCCTTCCATTACTAGGCGGAACTCTTCTCCGCTCATCTTTTCATGTTTAAACAGAAAGACTGCGACATCATGCAGCTGACCGAGATGCTGCTCCAAAATTTCATGCGTTCTGGTGTAAGCATCGTTCATGATACTGCGAGTTTCTTTATCGATCGCCGACGCAGTCGCTTCGGAATAATCCCGAATATGACCCATATCCCGGCCAAGGAACGGTTCTCCCTGATCCTGCCCATAGGTGATGGGGCCCAAAGCTTCCGTCATGCCGTACTTTGTGATCATAGCACGAGCAAGCTTTGTCGCACGTTCAATATCGTTAGAAGCTCCAGTGGAAATATCGTCCAGCGTAATTGCTTCTGCAACACGGCCGCCTAAAAGTACGACCAGATCTTCCTTCATTTCTTTTTTCGTCTTGTAGGAACGATCTTCTGTTGGGATTGACATTGTATAGCCACCGGCCATTCCGCGTGGAATAATAGAAATCTGATGAACTGGATCCTGCGTTGGGCAATAATAGGTTGCCACCGCATGACCGCCTTCATGGTAAGCTGTCAATTTCTTTTCTTTATCACTCATGATATGGCTCTTCTTTTCCGTGCCCATCATGACTTTAATCGTAGCCTCTTCGATCTCTAACATCGTAATTGCTTTGAGCCCTTTTCGAGCGGAAAGCAGAGCAGCCTCGTTCAAAAGGTTTTCCAAATCTGCGCCGGTAAAT